>NZ_CP132971.1:0-2035 GCF_040256695.1 Rhodococcus sp. D-6
ATGACAGACCGCGGGGGATCGCACGCCGAGGATTGGGAACAGTTGTGGCTGCCGCTGTGGCCCCTGGCAACGGACGATTTGTTGCTGGGGGTGTATCGGATGCCTCGCCATGACGCGCTCGAACGGCGCTATCTCGAGGCCAACCCTCAGGCGCTGAGCAATCTGTTGGTCGTCGATGTCGACCACCCGGACGCGGCACTGCGGACGCTGTCGGCGGCAGGAAACCATCCGCTGCCGAACGCGATCGTGGAGAACCCCCGCAACGGACACGCGCACGCCGTGTGGGCACTGACCGAGCCGTTCACACGCACCGAGTACGCCCGCAGGAAACCCCTCGCCTACGCCGCTGCCGTCACCGAGGGACTGCGTCGGGCCGTCGACGGTGATGCCGCTTACTCGGGTCTGATGACCAAGAACCCGACCCATTCGGCATGGGCAACGCACTGGATCCACCCCGCACCGCGGAGCTTGGCCGAACTCGAACACGGGCTCGGCCGGCACATGCCCCCGCCGCGGTGGAGGCAGAGCAAACGACGCCGTGAGAACCCGGTCGGGCTCGGTCGCAACTGCGCACTATTCGAGTCAGCGCGAACCTGGGCCTATCGCGAAATCCGTTATCACTGGGGCGATCCCGCTGGTTTGGACCGAGCGATCTGGGCTGAGGCCGCGCAAATCAATACCGCCTTTTCCGAGCCCCTGCCCGACAGCGAAGTACGCGCGATTGCAGCCTCCATCCATCGCTGGATCGTCACCAAATCACGCATGTGGGCCGACGGTCCGGTCGTCTACGAGGCCACCTTCGTCGCCATGCAATCCGCCCGCGGCCGCAAGAGCGGCAAAGTCATGACACCGGCGAAGATCGAGGCCAATCGTCGGCGGGCGACGAAGTTCGACCGCGATCTGGTGTGGAAGGAGGCCACTGATGGGAGCTGAGAATCCAGTTCGGCGCACCCGCACAGCCCGCGAGGTCGCAGAGCGGATCGGTGCGTCGTCTCGCACAGTGCGTCGCATCATGGCCGAGCCGCGGGAGGAGTACCTCGCTCGCGCTGCCGAGCGTCGGGAGCGGGTGCTCGAACTACGCGCCCAGGGCCTGAAGCTGCGCGAGATCGCCGAGGAGGTCGGCATGACAGTCGGTGGCGTCGGCACGATCCTGCACCACGCGCGTAAGGCGGAGCAGTCCCAGTCCGAGGAGGCGACAGCGTGAGCGAGACGATCGCGGCCCGCATCGTTGCGGTGCAGTCACAGCTGAACGCCGTGCACACCGAGCTCCGCGCTTTGGCGGAGCTGGTGAACATGTTCGACGCGGACACCCTCGATGCGGACACCGAGACCTCGGTGCGTGAAGTGATCGACTCACTCGCCGATGCCGGCCTCGCCCTCAACGGCGCCGACGAACCTCTCTCCACAGCCGCACACCACGCCCGTTTGCTCCCCTAGCCGGCTCGAGAGCTGGGAGGATTTACAGCGGAGCGTCCGGTCGCCCCCCCTGCGGGACCGGACGCTCCGCTGTAGGGCGCACTCCCGTCCTTCTTCGGTGATCGTTTCGTCCGGCCAAAAATCGGGACACACCTCTTGCAGAAGTTCTGACACCGGGAAAGGCCGGCCTCGGGACCGCTCACCGACCCCCCGGTTCGGCTCTGAGATCGCCGGAGAGCGCCGTGTCCTATCCCCCGGGGTTTCCGGGTGCGTGCGGTCCGTCTGCGGCGCTCTCGGAGCCACACAGACGGACCGCACGGGGATGTGGGGCCCGCCGGTAGGTCCGAGAAAAGTTCTGCCGCATCCATCAGCCGTACCCGGCTCACCTTCCGCCCTCCCCCGACACATCGAACCGTCACGTGCCACTCAACTGGCCGTGGTCCCGATCAACCACGAATCAAGATCACTACACACCTCATGCACTAAAGCTGCGAACACGAGAAACGACGGTCCGGACGTAACGGAAGAGTGGTATTTCCCGAGTGGCGCGGCGAAACATCTGACTTGGTTCGGCGCGTCCTACCTAAAAAATAGGTCTTCGTGTGCGAGGGTCTTCCGC
>NZ_CP132972.1:0-54612 GCF_040256695.1 Rhodococcus sp. D-6
ATGTCGAATCGTGCGCTGCAACGCAAGCATGGCGTCGGCTACCGGACCGTGGTCGCCGCGCTGGAGTCGGCCTGGCCGAGGGAGCGGAAGCCACCCCCGAAGCGCGGGTCACGGCTGGACCAGTACCGAGACGTCATCGACGACTGGCTGCGTGCCGACCTGGACGCGCCCCGCAAGCAGCGGCACACCGCGAAGCGGATCTTCGACCGGCTTCTGGATGAGCACCACGCCACCGATGTGTCGTACTGGATGGTGCGCGAGTACGTCGCCACCCGACGCCGCGAGATCCGGGTCGAAGCGGGTCGGGAACCCGCGAACACGTTCATCCCGCAGGAGCACCTGCCCGGCCGTGAGGCCGAGGTCGACTTCGGAGAGGTCGCGATCCGGCTGCGCGGTGAACTCGTCACCTGCACGTTGTTCAGTCTGCGACTCTCATACTCTGGCAAGGCCGCACACAGGATCAGTGCGTCCGCCGGGCAGGAGGCTTTCTTCGAGGGCCACGCGCACGCGTTCCGGGTCCTCGGCGGGGTGCCGACCGGGAAGATCCGCTACGACAACCTCAAGGCTGCCGTTGCCAGCGTGATCGGGTTCTCCCGTCAGCGGGTCGAGGCCGACAGGTGGACAGCGTTCCGCTCCCATTACGGCATTGAGGCGTTCTACTGCCAGCCCGGCATCCAAGGTGCGCACGAGAAGGGCGGCGTCGAGGGGCAGATCGGCTGGTTCCGCCGCAACCACCTCGTCCCCATCCCAGAAGTCGGCTCCCTCGACGAGCTCAACGCCATGGTCGATGCCTGGGACGAAGCCGACGACACTCGGCGGATCGGGTCCCGCGCCCGCACGGTCGGGGAACACTTCGCCACCGAGCAGCCACTGCTCGCGCCACTTCCCAACGAGCCGTTCGAGACCGGCCGCTGGTTCACCCCACGCGTGGACAGGTACGCCCAGATCACGGTCCGGATGAACAAGTACTCCGTCCCCGCGCGCATGGTCGGCCGTCAAGCCCGAGTGCTGCTCAACGCCAGCAACCTGATCGTGTTCGACGGCAAGACCGAGATCGCCCGCCACGAACGGCTCATGACCAAGGGCTCGGCCCGGGTCGACCTGGACCACTACCTCGAGGTCCTCCTACGCAAACCCGGCGCACTATCCGGTGCGACAGCGCTGGAACAGGCCCGGGCTTCGGGGAGGTTCACACCCGTTCACGACGCCTGGTGGGCCGCGGCCTGCAAGGCCCACGGCGACGGCGACGGCACCCGAGCCCTGATCGAGGTCCTGATGCTGCACCGGCACCTTCCACACGAACACGTCGTCGCCGGGCTCGCGACAGCGCTGCGCGTTGGCGCGCTCACCGCGGACGCCGTCGCACTGGAAGCACGCAAGCACAACGAGGCGGCAGACGGCGAAGCCGACAACACGACAGCGAACCACCCGACCACCCTGACTGTCGACGACGGACACGAGGAAGCCGAGACCCCTGCCGTGCGATCGCTGACCGAGCGGCGGCTGCGCGCCCAAATCCCGACCGACACTCGGCCGCTGCCGAGCGTGGACAAATACGACCAGCTGCTGGCCAACCGCCGTGACCCGCCGAACGAAGGAGCCGCACCGTGACCACCAAGCGCCGAGGGATGACCGAGGAAGCAGCCGACGCGGCGATCGACCAGGCCTGCCGGATGCTGAGGATGCCCACCATCCGCAACTCGTTCACCGACTACGCCGACCGGGCCGGACGCGAGCAGATGTCATACCGCGGGTTCCTCGCCGAACTGCTGCTCGCTGAATGCGACGACCGCGCGCGACGCCGTTCCGAGCGACGGATCAAGGCCGCCAAGTTTCCCCGCGAGAAGTCCCTGCGGGCCTTCGACTTCGACGCCAACCCCAACATCGACCCCGCCGTGATCCACACCCTCGCCAAGTGCGAATGGGTCCAGAAGGGGCAACCGCTGTGCCTCATCGGGGACTCCGGCACCGGAAAATCCCATCTGCTGATCGCGCTCGGCACCGAGGCTGCCATGGCCGGCTACCGGGTCAAGTACACCCTGGCCACCCAGCTCGCCAACGAGCTCGTCGAGGCCGCCGACGAGATGACGCTCGCAAAGACCATCGCCCGCTACGGCCGCGTCGACTTGCTCTGCATCGACGAACTCGGCTACATGCAACTCGACCGCCGCGGGGCCGAGCTGTTGTTCCAGGTCCTCACAGAGCGCGAGGAGAAGGCCTCGGTCGCGATTGCGTCCAACGAGTCCTTCGGCGGCTGGACCAAGACCTTCACCGACCCCAGGCTCTGCGCGGCCATCGTCGACCGACTCACCTTCGGCGGCACCATCCTCGAGACCGGCACCGACTCCTACCGCCTGGCCCAAGCCGCAAAGCAGCGCACAACCTGACCGCCGCCCATGTGCGCGAAGTGGTGTCGACGGAGACCACCATCGCCGGCCCAGATCACGTCTCAGTGGTGTCAGAACCCACCTACAAGTGGTGTCGGACCAGACCTTCGAAGCCAGCCCCTCAGATGTCCGATCTGAGGGCCGGGCTGTTGCTTCTCTCAGGCACAACCACCCGAAGAACGGAGAAGTCCAATGAATACTCCCGGTGCCTCGGCGGTCCCCGCACCGCACGGGGCCTCCCCAAACCTCGACCGTTGGACGCGCAACGTCGCCCGTGCTGGCGGCGTGGCCGTCGTCGTGTGGGCCAGCGCCTACGTCGTCGCGTGGGCGAAGTACCCGGACGGCGACGCCACCGCGGGCATGGCGTACGTCCCGCTGGCGCTCAGCGTGCTGGCCATGCTCATGATGGCGCCGCTCGCCACCTTGCTCGTAGCGATGAAGCGCCTCGGTTCGTCTTGGGCGGCTCTCGGATGGTCGCTCAAGATCAGGGTCGTCCTCCTCGCAGCCGCCAGCGTCCCTGCCGTCTGGTTCGTGTGGGCGCTGGCCTACGCGCCGTTGTGGAGCCGCTGGCCTCAATGAAGTGGAGGTAGAACAGGCAGCAGTTCCAAGAGCCCGGCCGCCAGATGTCCGATCTGGCGGCCGGGCTGTTGCTTCTCTCGAACATGAAGACACCCCTGACGCACTCGAGGAACCGACCGAGCCCGACTCGGCCCCCGCTTGTTGGTCGCCTGCACGAGTTGGCGCCCACGGGGCCCGTCGCCGCAGCACAGCCGTGGCGGCCTGCCTCTCGCGTTGCCGGAGGCGGGGTGATCCCGCCACAGATGACGGTGCTGGGCCGACCGGGCCGCGGCAAGGGCGCCCTGACGGCACGACTCGGCGCCGCTGCGACACACAGCTGGCCGGTCGTCGTCATCGACCCGCACGAGGGGTACGAGGCGGTGCTGGACGAACTCGCGGGGTGCGAGCCCCTCCACCTCTCGCGGCACGACAGGGTGATCGACCCGCTCGCGTTTGATCACGCACGAGCGGGCGCGCCGCACGTGACCGCGGGGGAGTGGTGAGCGTGGCTGCGACCAAGACTCGCTCTCGGGGCGGGGCGAAGAACGCGCGGCCGGCGTCGCGCACGATCGACGACCTGTTGGCGGACTTCGGGACCACGATGCCGCGCAAGGAGGCCCCGGCCCCGACGCCGCCGGCGGAGAAGTTGTTCCCGCACACGGTCAAGAGCAGCGGCGTACGCCGGATGGGGCATGGGTGGTCGCCCACGATGCCGCCCCTGGCCGGCTATCAGATGACTTCGGAGGAGACCCCGGTCCTGTGGCCGCTGATCTCCGGTGACGGGCTCCCGCCGTGGGGTGCCGAGATGGGCTACGACGTCCTGTCGGGCGGCAAGTTCTACTGCGACCCGATGGGCTGGGTGCTCGACGACTCGATCCCGGTCACCAACCCCAACATCTTCATCTTCGGCAAGCCCGGCCGGGGCAAGTCGGCCACGGTCAAGGCGTTCATGATCCGGATGATCAAGTTCGGCTACCGCTCGCTGGTGCTGGGCGATGTGAAGGACGAGTACGAGGACCTGGCGAACTTCCTCGGCGTCACGCCGTTCCGCATCGGCCCCGGCCTGCCGGGGCGGATCAACCCGCTCGACCTCGGCCCGCTCGGCGCGGACTGGGAGAAGCAGACCGCTGAGGAGCAGGAGAAGCGCGCCACGGTGATCTTCAACCGCTGGCTCATGTTGATCCGCGGCCTGGTCGCCTCCCAAGGGGTCGTCTTCAGTCCGACCGAGGAACGGGTCATCAACAAGGTGCTGCGGCACCTGACCGGCTGGTCGGCCGGGGCGTCCCGCCTCAAGCCGGTCACCATCCCGCTGGTGTGGGCAGCCCTGGATTCGCCCACCAAGGACCTGGTCACCGACTGCCGCTATGAGAGCGAGCAGGCGTTCTTCAACGGCACCCGCCCGCTGCGCGACGCCCTGGGGGCCCTGTGCGAGGGCTCTCTGCAGGGCATGTTCGACACCGAGTCGACCTTCGAGCCGGACTGGCGCAAGCCGATCCAGACTCTGTCGCTGCGTTCGCTGCACGAGACCGGCAACAAGGTCGCGGTCGGGATCGCCCTGATGTGCCTCAACTCCTGGGGCCAGGGCATGCGAGAGGCCGCATCGGCGGGCGATCGCCGGATCGTGCTCCGCGACGAGGCGTGGTTGCAGACCCGCCTCTCGCTCGAGGCGGTCGAGGCGCTGGACGCCAACCTGCGGCTGTCCCGCACCGAGGGCGACATCCAGCTCGTGACCTACCACAAGCCGTCCGACCCGCTCTCGGCCGGCGACCAGGGCAGCCAGGCCGCACAGATCGCCAAGGACCTGCTCAACCTCTCCGACGTCCGCATCCTCATGGGCCAAGACGAGTCGGTCGCCGACGAGCTCGGCCGCCTGATGGGCCTGTCTGAGATGCAGCAGGGCGTGATCACTAACTGGGCGATGCAGGAGAAGGGCCGCGCCCTGTGGATGGTCGGCGACCAGCGGTACAAGGTCCAGACGCTGCTGACCCCACTGGAGAAGCGGCTTACCTACACCAACGAAGCGATTGATCCGGGAGTGTGAATGTTCCCCGGATTTCTGACGGTTTCGCACCGAACCTGTGCCTGCTCGACGGCTGACCCGAGAGGCCGTTGACATGAAGAAGGGCATCCTGCTCGGCCTGCCGCTGGTGCTGATCGCTCCGCTGCTGCTGCTCGTCTTGGGCATGGGGAGCGCGAGCATCGAGTCGGTCCGCGCCGCATGTGGCACCACGGTGAACTCGACCGCGGGCGGGTCGATGGGGATCGGCACGCTCAACTGGCGCGGCGCCTCGCACTATAAGCGCAACCCACACCCCGGCGAACGGCCCTACAGCGAGCGGGTGCCGAACATGGTGGCCAAGATCAGCGGCTCTGGGGCCTCGATCATCGGGTTCCAGGAGTTCGAGCCGCAGCAGGCACAGGCCTTCCTCAAGGCCACCAACGGCGGCTGGGCGATCGTGGAGGGCAAGAACGGCCGAGGGAAGGCATCGACCGCGAACGCGATCGCCTATCAGCCCTCGGCCTGGAAGCTCGACGAGACCCGGTACGTGTCGATCCGGTACGGCGGCCCGATGATCCAGGTGCCGATGGCGAGGTTCACCTCCACGACGGGGCTCGGGTCGATCTGGGTTCTCAACACCCACAACCCTGCCGGGGCGGTCGGCGGGACGAACGCGATGCGCGATAAGGCGGTGCGCGCCGAAGCCACCGCGTTGACGAAGCTGCAGGCAGCCGAGCCGAACACGCCGCTGTTCCTGACCGGCGACATGAACGACAAGGCCCGGTTCAAGCGGCTGTTCTTGTCGCTCGCGTCGGGGTGGTCGGCCGCCAACCCCACCGACAAGCAGATCGACTGGATCATGGGCAGCCCCGGCGCCACCTTCTCCGGGACCGTGGTGGACGAGAGCACCAACGACAAGGCGCACAAGTACACCGACCACCCGTTCGTCCACACCACCGTGCAGCTGGCCGGCTCGACGCCGACTCAGCCCGGCGCGGCCGACCTGGGCGTGATGCCGACGAGCATCTCCGCCTCCTCGGGAGGCGCGGTCAACGGCACCGTCACCGTCGCCAACGCGAACATCAAGACCGACGCGGGTTTCAACCCCGGGGTGCACGCGCTCGCCAAACCGTCGCCGGACTTCATCACCCTCAACGAGGTCGAGAGTGTCTCGCTGCCCCGGATGCGCTCAGCGGTCCGCGGCTATGACGCCTTCCGCGAGAAGCTGCCGTCCGGCGAGGACGCCTCCCAGGCCATGGGGTCACCGATCTCGAAAAGCTCTTCCGGATCTGCCCAGAACTCTTCAAACTCCGCGAAAAAGGAGAAGAACTCGTTGAGGATGCTATCTAACCCGGCATACAATCCTCCGTCAGGAAATCCGTCGGTAACGTCCCAGACGGCGTCCGGCGAGATGACAGTTCTGATGACGTCGAGGTCACCCTTGGCGTCGTACATGCGCTGAACAATGGATACTTGCAACGAATCGGCCATGACTGCTGTTCCCTTCACGTGCGAGTTCGGCTAGTCGCCGTGACGCCGTCCCTTGCGCGAACTCATGGAGATCTGCCATCGGAGTTTCAGTATGCTGGTGGCAACTGACCATCCGGTCGCCCCAGCGTCCCATTCCTCGGTGGGCCTGCGAAAATTCTTCGGATCTGGTCATCCTGTCATGTCCCTGCGCGTTGCTATCGACCGATACTTGTAACGTGCTTGGTCGAGAATTTCCACCAGATCCTCAAGCTGTTTGGGCTCTGCGAAGCTGCCTTCCTCTCTGGCCAGCTGTTCGAACTTGTCGAGCCAATCCACGCACCAAAGGGCATCTTGCGGGTTCGCGACCGCCTGGCCCTGGAATGTAACCCACACTGGACTGGTGTGGGCATATGCCTGAGGTTGCTCACCGACCCAAGTTTGAACCGTCCCGCCGCGTGCCACCGCTGCTAGCCATGAAGGTTGGGCGACATGCACGTCGGCGGTGAGCGTAGTGAGTTCTTGGCCGCGTCCTACTTCGACGGTCGCAAGCGTTCCGCCGGGCCCAACGATGCTCACATACTCGACATCGTCGCCTTGACACCTGACCGTCGCGCGCACCTTTCCGGGTCCCGCGATGTCTACGGTGTCACCGACCATCCTGCCGTCGACCTCCAGTTCGAGCCATGGGCCGCTGGTGACGAACGTGCGACCGGCTCGCATGGCTTCGCGCCATGCCTCAACCGAGAGTCGATCCTCGCCCAGGTAGGCGTAGCAGCGGTACAGGCCAGGCTGATTTGCCTGGAACCATCCGCGTTTGTGGGACAAGATTGCATCGGTGCCCGCAGTAGCCGCCAGCTTCAGGCCACAGCCCAGCAGCCGGTGGTAGAGGTGCTCGGCTCCGTCGATGTGAGCCGGCTGACCGATGTCGACGGAATCGACCAAACCCAAAACAGCATCGGCTACCAGTTCTCGTGCGACCGGCAGGCGTGCCCTGTGCGGTTCGAACGCGGGATTGACGTCGTCGCTTATCGGCCAGAAGACGGGGTGCGCATATCCAACCGTCGCTGCATGTTCCTTTGCTTCTCGTGCGGCTACTGCATTGGGTGGCCAGTCGTGCGGCTGATCCGATCCCGCATGCCCGGTGTGATAGATAGCTGGTGGTTCTTCCGGCATGAGGGTATGGAAGTGGCCGAACATGTCGTTGCGGTACTCATATCCCCACGTCAGTAGCCTTCCGTCGACCCCTTCGACCTGTCTTCCAGCATAATGCTCGAATGCCTCTCGTTCATAAACGGTCGCTCCCCATGCGTTGGCCGCCTGGACATTCATGAGATCGAGACCCTCACCAGCCTGCGCAGCCATGGCATCTGCTGGCGAACAGATCTGGCCTCCTATGAAGTTCAAGTGAACATGCAGATCAGCGCTGTACCAACCTCGCCGAGCGTCATTTTCGATCCGCTCAAGACTCAGGTCCATTGTGAGCACCTCGCCGGCAGCGGGCCGTGCGGAATGCGAAACCGTGCGATACTCTGGACCACGGCTAACTCGGACTGTCAAATCCGATGTAGGCACATCAATCTCGACCTCGTCTCCATAGAAATATGGCTGCCGATGAGCATCGTACTTGATCAGAACACCTTCGGGGAACCAAGCTCCGCCGCGATCGTCAACCACAGTCCATCGTGAGATATCGTCGGCTCTTAAGAGAAGACGACTGGACTCGATCGGCTCGGCCGCGGTCGCCTGATGGCCTTGGACATGCAGGACCGGCGACTGGAAGCTGACCTCGTGGGTCGATACCGTTCCTGGCGCGTGGGGCGTTCCGGCAACAAAGACGTCGTATGTGGTCGCTTGGCGATCGATCACGTATGGTAGCCGAGGTGGTAGGACCAGCCGGCCGTCACGAAGTACGGCCGTATTTGGGGGCAACGGATCTTCCATGAAGCTGATGATCCCATTCACGCAGTCAGCCCAGATGCCGTCGCCCCGTGAGAGACTGTCGAAGGCATCGAGCCATCGAGCCATGTCGCAACGGTCGATGTATTTCCAGAACAACGTCACAGGTGGAGGTAGCTCGGCATCGAAATCGTAGCGTCCGGTTGATTGAGACTCTTGGTAGGCCGCAATCATTTTTTGGATTTGTGGGGGGACCAGGTGATCTTCGCAACACATGGCGGAATCTCCCTTCTCCTAATCGAATCGAAGCTGTAGCCAATCTGGAAGATGCAGATCGTCTGGAGTGAAATCGGCCACGCCCGTGTGGCCGAGGCCAAGCAAGGCCGAGTCGAGTCCCGACCGTAGGATGTCAGCCACTGCGGCTGTCGTCAAGGGGATGGAGGAGAAGGTCAGGGGCGGAGGGACCCCCACACGAGCACCCATCGGATACCTCAACGTCCGAGCACTCGTCAACGGCCAGGAGACCCGTCACGTAGAGATCGACACCGACCGCGCCGAACACGTGCGCTGGGCGTTCAAGACATACGCCGAGGATCCCGATATCACCATCGCCACCCTCACGGACATGCTCAACGACCGCGGTCTGACCATCCGCGCGACCGCGAATCAAGCCGAGCGACCACTCCAGCGCAGTCACGTCCATCGGATGCTGACCAACCGCTACTACCTCGGCTTCGTCACCTGGCGCGGGGTCGAGTACCCCGGCAACCATCAGCCGATGATCGACGAGCCGGTGTTCAGCGCTGTCCAGAACCGTCTGGCGGGCAACCGCGCCGGCGGCAATCGGGAGCGCAAGCACCGCCACTACCTCTCCGGCTCCCTGTTCTGCGGGCGATGCGGATCCCGCATGGTCTACTCGCGAAGCCGTGGACGCGGTGGCCGCTACGAGTACTTCGTCTGCACCGGCCACCACACCAAGGCCAACGACTGCGACGCCCCCTACATCAGCATCGACCGGATCGAAGCCGCCGTCGAGACCCTCTGGAAGCACGAGCTGCAGCCATGGCAGACCTCGGCCCTGCCGCAGATTCGCGCCGGCCTAATCGAACACCTCAGCGCGATCCGCACCTCGGCTGGGGAGAGCACCACCACCCTCCAGCGCCGGATCGAGAAGGTCCGACGTGACCGCTACAAGTGGGCGGAACGGGCGATGGAGGGCGCCGTTCCCACCGATATCGCCCGCGAGAAGCAGGAGGCGCTCGCCCGCCAGCTGGCAAATCTCGAAGGCGAACTCCAGGCCCTCGAACGGGCGGGCATCGACACCGAAGCCACCCTCACCGCTGTCCTCGACCTCATCGCAGACCCAGCACTCGCCTACCACCAGCTCATCGACGAAGACCGACGACGCTACAACCAGGCATGGTTCTCGCGGATCTACATCGACATCACCGAGGATCCGCCCAACGACCAGGCAACGGCCACCGGCGAGCGAACCGTGTTCGGCGCCGCACTGGAGGCCAGTCGCGAACTCGTCGAGGAGACGCTGAACGACAAAACGCCGGACCCATACAGGTCCGGCGCTGTCGCACATCTCGGCGTTGTCGATGTCATGGGGTCCAATAGGAACCCTTTGGTGGAGCTTCTGGGCGCGGCGCTGTTGGCGCGGTGTCGCCGCCGGCTTCGGTGATTGCTCGCTCTTGGTGCGGGTGAAGCCGTTGCGGGTCAGGCAGGAGGAGATGCGGGAGACCGTGTCGGCGGGGTTGTCGTTGTCGAAGGTGAAGAACAGGGGGTGTCGTTCGGACGGGTCGTCCTCGGTGGCGTCGGGGAGGACGACGCGGATGGCTCCGCCGTAGGCCTCGAAACCGCGGGGGACGCGGCGTTGGAGGCTCCACGCCTCGCTGGCGGTGATGACGAGGATCTCGGCCGCGTCCCCGATCGCCGAGCTGAGCCGGTCGAGGCTCACCTTCGGTCGGTCGTCGAGGACACAGGAGACCAGGACGAGCGGTTTCCACCGGGTGGTGTCCCAGATCCGGTCGACGACCGCGGCGGCACTGAGCGTCATCGGCGCCGGGTCCCTGGCGTTGTCGTAGGACGCGATGGGCTGGGTTCGCAGCGTCTGGGCCATGGATTCCTCCGAGGGGGTCTCCTGGGTTGGTCTCTGGAGGTGATGGTGCCTGTCGGCACCGACAGTTTCTGGTCGACGGCGCGACATGGTGGTGCTCACTGGTCGCTGGGTGTGGTGTGCCGGTGCTCCGCGACGGGCGGCAGGGGTGGCATGTCCTCGGTAACGACCCAGGCCCAGACCTCGGTGCCGGTGTCGGCGGCGATCTGGGCGGCGACCTCGCGGTCCTCGTCGCTGGTGAGCAGGAACGCCGCGGTGGGTGTCTCGGTATCGGTGAACACCAGGGAGGCCATGGGCTTGTCGGGGGCGAGGTTGTAGCGCAGCGATTTGGTGAACCTGCGGCGCGCGTCGAGCGCGGTGTCGAGGAGCAGCTTGTCAAGGAGCGACTCGTATGGCAGCCAGTTGCGGTCGGTCATGACGAGCGAGATCTCCTCGGCGGTGGCCAGGCCGGCGCGGCCGACGGAGAAGGTGGCGATCACCATCAGGTGGCCGTCGTCGTTGTTCTGCCACAGCTCGAGCTCGTCCCCGAACCGCTTGTTGAGGCGCGCCAGGAGGGTGTCGTCGACCATCAGCGGCGCGTCGGGCAGGTGCCTGATGACGAGCTTGTGTCCGAACCGGGCTGACGCGATCTCCTTGAGCTCGCCGATCAGCATCATGAACTGCTGCGCGGAGCCGTGCTGCTGGAGCGGCGCCCACGCGGACAGTCGGCGGGCAGCGATCTCGGTCTTCTTCTCGACGTTGAACGGTTCAGGGACATAGAGTTTCGTGGCGAGCGGCTTGCCCTTGGTGAACTTCCCGCGGGCGGCCTGACGCAGGTACCAGGACACGATGCGCCAATTGCGCTTGCCGTCCATGCCGGGCGTCCAGGTCGCCAGGTCGGCTTCTTGCCACAGGTAGTGCAGGACCGCACGCAGTGTGAGGCGGTTGGGGTCGGCGGCAACGGAGTCGGCCACTCCCCCGCTGCCGGCGCCGGCCGGGGCGGCGCGTTCGGCCTTGGACATGCGGAACCCGAGCTTGATGGCGGTCAGGCCGCTGTCGGCTTCCTCGGTGATCGCCGAGCCGAGGACCTGCCCGAGCCCGGAGAGCTCTTCGGGCGGCAGGTACGAGGCGCATCGGGGTGTGTGCTCGAGACCGGTGTCGGGCATGCGTTTGATGACGAACTTCTCGGGCCCGATCTTGGCGACGTACATGGCGACGCCGTCGGGGCGGCACAGGCACAGGGGCCGGATCCGGTCGGTGTGCGCGGCCGCGAGCAGCTGTTGTACGTCGGGGTGGTTGGTGTGGGTGATCCGGCGGCCGTAGAGCTCGAAGGTCTGCCGGTCACGGTCGTGGTCGCTTGCATGGTCTGCCCGGGCTGGTGCCGGTGCGCTGTGTGTCGTGGTCATATCCAGAAAGGCAACGGTGGGGCCCGTGGATCGGACGCCGGCGGCCCGGTCCGTCTGCAACTTTTTCCACTTTTTCTCCCCGAGGTGTCCGATCTGCGGGCCGAGTGGGTGCCTTTCGTTGAAGAGGGCGGTGGTGAGCCGCGGTGTGGGCTGCGGCCGGCGTCCTCACCAACGGTTTGGAGGTGCCGGGCGTGGCGCGAGGTCGTGCGAGTGCTGACGACTCTGATCAGCTGGCGCTGTGGGATCTTGGTGAGGAGCCAGGTGAACCGGCCGGTGAGGTACCTGCCGCTGCTGGTGAGGTCACCATTCTTCAGCCGTCGGGGACGAAGGGAAGCCAGCACGACGCCGCCGCTGCGACGGACGCGCCAGAGCCCGGGCTCGCTGAGACTGTCGGAGAGAGGGCGCACACTAGGGACGAGGCGGAAGGAGCAGGCGATGAGTCCGCAGACCAGCAACGAGGTCGACCCGAAGATGAAGTACGCGTCGATGGCATCGCGGTACTGGGCGACGTACCTGCCGAGCCGCCTGGAGACGATCCCGGTCCCGGAGCGCCGAGCGTTCTTCGAGGACCTGGGACAGCAGGTGGCCGAGATGGTGGACTACCTGGCCGCGGACAACCTGCGAGCATCCAGCCGGCCGCACGATCCACCGGACTTGACGCGACGCCGGGCGACGATGGCACGGATGCGGGCCGAGGAAGAGGCGCTGGCCGAGCTGGTGTACCTGCCGAAGGAACGGGGCACCCTCTCACGCGAGACGCCGACGACGCTGACCTCGGAGTAGTCCAATCGTCGGCGGAGGTATCCACCTCGCCGACCGCCGCCACCGTCCACTCCCCTGACCCCGGTCAGGACCTGGATGTCGACACGGTGCGGCCCGGAGACCAGCTCACCGGCGGCCGCATCGTGGTCTCGGTGAGCAGTCAGAACGTCGCGGTGCGATCTGGTGACGGCTACGTCGAGGCTCACCCGGTCACCGAGTTCGGCGACCCCCGCCGAACCTTGGCCAGGCAGCGCATCATCGAGCCCGGCTCGACGTCGACCGACGATCCCGCAGACCGGCGCAACCCTGCGGCGACCACCGCCGCCGACGCGGTCAGCTACGTGCCGGTGGAGTATCACGCCGTCGACTTCGCGCGGATGCCGGACGGCAGCGCGCGGCGGTTGACCTACGACGACAGCAATCCGTACGCCGCCCACGCCGAGATCCACGCACTGCTCGATGGCAAGCGAATCGGCAAGGTCCACTGGACGCCCGGCTACGGCAACCCCACCGTCGAGGTCGACCCCGACCATCGCCGCCAGGGCATCGGCACCCGCCTGATGCACGAAGCCCAGACGCGTGATGCGTCAGCGGTCGAGCAGTGGACACCGGTCACCTCCGCGGGGCAGGCACTCGGCCGCCGTCTCGGGTTGGACGCGATCGAAGGCACACCGACGGATGCACCGACCAAGGAGCCGGACGAGGCAGTGGGGACGGCAGACTTCCAGCCCACCGGCCACGGCGATCTTGCTCCTCCCGGGGTGGACGCGAAGGTTCAGGCGAACCTGGCGGCCCTGCGGTTGTTGCGGCACATCGAGGCAGAGGATCGTCCAGCCGCGGCCGATGAGCAGCAGGTACTCGCGCGGTTCGCCGGGTGGGGTGCGTTGCCGAAGGTCTTCGTGACCGGTGACGACACCTACGCGCCGGTCCGCGAGGAGCTGCGCGGACTGTTGTCGCCCGCTGAGTACGACGACGCGATGCAGAACGCGTTGAACTCCCACTTCACCGACGCCGGCCTGGTGGAGCCGATGTGGGCCGCCCTCACGGGTCTAGGGTTCGAATCCGGGCTGGTGCTGGAGGCCGGCTGCGGCACCGGCAACTTCATCGGGTTCGCCCCCGCGGGTGCGCGAATGGTCGGGGTGGAGCGCAACGAGGTCTCCGGCAGCATCGCAAGGCTGCTCTACCCGTCGGCCGAGGTGCGGGTGGAGTCGTTCGGCGAGACCCCGATGCGGCCCGGCACCTACGATGCAGTGATCGGTAACGTCCCGTTCGGGAACTATCCCGTCAGGGACCGCGTCCACAATCCGCGCAACCAGCTGCTGATCCACGACCACTTCATCTCCAAGTCCCTGGTCGGGTTGAAGCCCGGCGGCACGATGGCGGTGATCACCTCCGCGGGCACCTTGGACAAGCAACTCTCGACCGTGCGCCGCGGCTGGTTCGAGCAGGCCGATCTGCTCGGGGCCGTACGCCTGCCCAACGCCGCGCACCGGGCGGCCGCGGGCACCGAGGTCGTCACCGACGTCCTCGTGCTGCGGCGCCGCGAATCCGACCGGACCCCGGGAGACGACGCGTGGGTGACCTCGGTGCCGACCCGGCTGGACGACGGCACCGAACGGCACATCAACGGCTACTTCGCCGCCCACCCGGAGAACATCCTCGGCACCACGGCCACGGGGCAGGCCGCGATGGGCCGCGAGTTGCTCGCCGTACGTCCGCTCGCCTCGGACGGCCCCCTGGGCAGCCAGCTGCGGGAACGGCTCGAGGTGATCGCCGCGGCCGCCCTCGCCGAGGACCGTGGCCACTCCCCCGCCGGCACCGAGCCACCGTCGACCCAGACGTCCACCGCACAGACGCCCGCACAGGCTCCGGCCACGCCAGCGAGCCGGACGCGGTCGACGGCCGGCGCTCCCGCACCCGTCAGCCACGGGCCCGTGCGGTCTGTGCGCACCCTGGCCCGTGCGAAGAAGGTCGGGCAGATCACCCACACCGCCACCGAGCCGGTGCCGGGCAAGCGCCGGGGTTCGGCGGGGTCGCTTCGCCACTCGTTCACCGTCGTCGACTTCGACGGCACGGAGGTGCCCTACGTCCCGGACGGGGCCAAGACAGCCGGGCGGCGCACGAAGGATGGGCACCATCCCTCGCAGGCCGACGAGCTCGTGAGCCTGCTGCGGATGCGGGACCTGGCCGCGGACCTGCGCGAGGCCGAGCGGGAGACAGTCGAGAACACCCCGGAGATCGACGAGCTGAGGGCCGAGCTCAACCGCTGCTACGACACCTACGTGGCCGACTACGGCCCGATCAGCCGGATGAAGGCGTCTCAGAAGCAGGTCACGGTCAAGGACGCCGAGGACCCGAACCAGACCGAAGGGCTGGTCGAGGGCGATGACGGCGAGTGGTACCAGATCACCTACATCAAGCCGGGGATGGGTGGCATTCGCAAGGACCCGACCTGGTGGTCGCTGACGGGCCTGGAAGCCGCCTACGACGAGTTCACCAACACCGCGACGAAGGCGAAGTTCTTCACCCAGCGGATGGTCGGCTTCCGCGAGCTCCCGGCGAAGGCGGAGTCGCCGGCCGACGCGGTGGCGATCAGTCGCGAGCACGACGGCCGCGTCGACATGGACCGCATTGCCGGCCTGCTCGGCGTCAACGTCGAGGAGGCCACCTCGCTCACCAAGGGGCTGGTCTTCACCGACCACCGGACCGGCGACCTGGTGCCCGCGCACCTGTTCCTGTCAGGCAACGTGCGCCGCAAGGCGGGAGAGCTCGAGGAGCTCGCCAAGGACGATCCGGATAAGTGGGGTGAGGCGGCGGCCGCGATGCGGGCCGCGGTGCCTCCGGACAAGGACGTCACCAAGATCAGCGCCAAGCTCGGCATGGTGTGGATCCCCGCGACGGATGTGGAGACGTTCGTTCGCGACATCACCGGCAACGACCGGGCCATCGTCACCTACTCCGAGGAGGACGGCTGGAAGTGCTCCCCGGCGAACGGCGGATCCCGCCGCAACCCTGCCCTGGAGGGCGGCGGCAGCATGGGCGCCCCACCGGGGCATGACTGGCGCAAGCCGTTGAAGGCGAAGTGGGGCACCTCGCGGCGGACCACCTACCAGCTCGTCGAGACCGCGTTGAAGGGCCAGCGACCGCAGGTCACCGACAAGGACTCCGAGGGTGTCGAGCGGATCAACCGCGCCGAGACCGAGGCCGCCGGGGAGCAGATGGAGGTCATCGAGAAGGAGTTCGCCCGGTGGCTGTGGCGCGACCCCGATCGCAAGCAGCGGCTGCACGCCGCCTACAACGACAAGTACCGCTCCTACACCGACGTCAACTACGTCGACTCCCCCTACTCGGCCTACCCGGGCATGTCGGACGCGATCGCCCTGGATCCCCACCAGAACGACGCGGTCGCGATGGCCAAGGACTCCGAGGCGGTGCTGTTGCACCACGAAGTTGGCACGGGGAAGACGTTCACCCTTGCCGCTTCGATGATGGAGAAGCGGCGGCTGGGGCAGATCCACAAGCCGGTCGTGGTGGTGCCCAACCACCTGCTGGAGCAGTGGGTGCGGGAGTTCACGATCCTCTACCCCGACGCCGAGCTGCTGGCCACCGACACCAAGGGCATCTCCGGCCCGGACGCCCGGCGCCGGTTCGTCGCCCAGGCAGCCTCGCACGATTGGGATGCGGTGGTGATGACGGCCTCCTCGTTCCGGCTGCTGCCGCTGTCGGAGGAGACGATCGAGGACAACATCCAGCAGCGCCTGGACAAGCTCCGGGGCGAGCGCGAGGAAGCGCTTGCCGAGGGCGACACCAAGGCGGTGAAGCGGATCGGGGAACGTATCGAGCGCGAGGAGTCCTCGCTGCGCGAACTGCAGGACCGCATCGGTGGCGACATCGGGCCGCTGGACTTCGAGACCGCCGGATTCGACTACGTCGTGGTCGACGAGGCGCACGAGTACAAGAACGACGAGGTGGAGTCCTCGGTGCGGGCGCTGGCGAAGGGGAAGCCGAACCTGGGTGCGGTGGACCTGCGGGCCAAGCTGGACTGGCTGCGCGAACGCAACGCCGAGCTGGGGAAGCGATCGGTGGCGTTGTTCGCGACCGGGACGCCGATCTCGAACAGCACGCGCGAGTTCTACGTGATGATCCGGTTCCTGCGCCCCGATCTGCTCGCCGAGGCCGGCGTGAGCGAGTTCGACGACTTCCGCAAGGCCTTCTTGCAGATGGAGGAGTCCATCGAGCCGACCGTGACGGGCCGCCTTCAGGTGAAGATGCGCGAGGGCGACGGCCTGGTCAACGCGGGCGAGTTGAAGCGGATCTGGGTGCAGTTCGCCGACGAGGTCACGGCCGAGGACGTCGGCCTGGAGCGCCCGAAGCTGCGCGGTGGGCAGGCGGAGAAGATCCTGCGCGGTGTCTCGGAGCATCAGCAGGCGTTCATCCGGCACCTCAACGTGCGTCGGGAGGCCATCAAGCCGAAGTTCAAGCCCGAGCCGGGCGAGGACACGGTCGTCGCGATCGGCACCGACGGGCTCACCTCGGCCGTCGACCTGCGGCTCATCCCCAAGCTGAAACTGTGGGAGGCCGGGATCGACCCGGCTGACCTGACCGATGAGGACTCGAAGGTGCCGCTGGTCGCCGAGCAGGTCCTCGCCGAGTGGGAGCGGACGCGTGACATGGAGTTCACGGTTCGCCGCGGGTCGGCGGAGCCGGCGCCGATCCGGGGCGGGTTCCAGCTGGTGTTCTGCGACAAGGGCGTCCCGAACAGCGAGGGCAAGCACTCCTTCTACGACGCGTTGAAGTTCGCGCTGGTCGACGGCGGCCTCAAGCCGGACGAGGTCGCGTTCATCCATGACGCCGAGGGCGATGCGACCAAGCTGGGGAAGCTGACCGAACGGTGCCGTACCGGCGAGATCAAGGTGTTGATCGGGTCGACGGGGAAGATGGGCACCGGCCTGAACGTGCAGAACCGTCTCTCGGCGCTGCACCACGTCGACGGCGCCTACCGGCCCGACCAGATCGAGCAGCGCAACGGCCGCGCCATCCGTCGCGGCAACCAGTTCGACGAGGTCCGGGTCCTGTACTACCCGCTGGAGGGCTCCACGGAGGGGTTCCAGTGGGCGCACGTGGCCCGTAAGGACAACTTCCTGCGGGCGTTCGCGCTCGCCGACCTCGACGCCACGATCATCGGCCAGTCCGAGTCGGCGACCCAGTCCGAGGCCGCGATGTTGAAGGCGCTCGCGGCGAACAACCCATTGCTGATGGACAAGACCCAACTGGACCTGGATCTGCGGCGGATGCAGAACCAGGCCGACACCTTCGATGCCTCCAAGGATTACCACGCCAACGTGGTCGCCCAGGGCACGCGGATGATCGAGTCCCTGACCGCGAGCATCACCGCGCTGGAGGCCGCGGCCACTGAGGTGAGCGACACCTCCGGTGAGGCGTTCCGCATGTTCGCGACCAACAAGTACGGCCGCCTCGAGGACCGGCCCGTGATCGAGCGCAAGCACGCGGCTCTCAGGTTGGCCGCGTCTCCAGGCCTGTCAGGGAATCTGGACTTCGCGCCCCTTGGCGAGGGGCGCCCGTTCCTGATCGGCAAGCTGGGCGGCGTACGGCTCTACGCCTGGACCTATCGCCCCGGGATCGGGAAGGCGTCGTACCGGGTCGGGGTCGACGATCCCCGCAACACCCGCGAGTGGGCGCCGGACCTGTTGGACCTCTCCCCCGCCGACCTGACGCCCGGCAAGATCGACACCGGTGCGATCACTCGACTGGAGAACCTGGTCCGCAGCATCAACGATCGTCCCGCCGCGCTGGCTGCCCGGGTCGACCGGCTGCGCAAGGAAGTCGAGGTCTCCGCTGCCGAGCAAGACACCACTTTCGAGGCCGCCGACGAGCTCGACGCTCTCAAGGAACGCAACCGGGCGCTGACCGAGCTCATGCGCCTGGTGGCCGCCGACCGCCCCAGCGGCGCGAACAAGGGCAAGGATGGGGCGGCAGAGGCGCCGGATGCTGCCGAGTCGGCGGCGTCGGCCGGCAGTGCGTCCGACGATGCCGCACGCAAGCACGCCGCTCTCGTGGCCGAGGCCGAGACCACCTACAACGAGGCGACCGAGAAATGGCGGGCGCTGCGCGATGCCAGGCTCGAGGCGCCGGGGAACGTCAAGCCGGCAGAGATGGGCGCGATCCGCACCTCACGGCGCCGGATCAAGCAGCAGATGGCCGAGCGTGCACGCGAGGCCCGCGGGGAACCTGCACCCCGGCCACGAATCCACGCCCGCGACGCCTCCGCCGACCACGCGCCCGCCTCGGCGTCGGCACCTAACGGATCCCGGCCATCTCCTCGGCCCGCGATCGCCCCGCCTCCGCCACCGGCGTCCCCGCCGCCGCCGGGCTTTGGTGGACCCACGGCTGGACTGGGGTGGTCGCGATGACCCCGACGCGAGTCCAGTTCTCATCCACAGGCGACGTCCCACGCCGGTTCTCCTCACGTTCGGGCGCGCCGGACGCGGCCGCCTGGCTGGGTCTGTTCCACTTGGTAGCGGGGTCGGACCCGCTGTCGATCCTCTTCGAAAGGACCACACCCTGATGTCTGTTCCCACCGACGTCCGCGCCGGCGACGTGTACGACGCGTCCCCGGACTTCGTCTACGCGGTCTCCCTGCTTGCCGCGCTCGAGGGCGCGACCGGGCAGGACGGGCACGCCATGGTGCTGCCGTTCCTGGGCATGGCTCGTGCCGAGCTCACCGACTTCGGGCAGCGGCGCCCCGCTCGCTACGTTCCCGTGCACGTCGGTGACCTGCAGACTGGGCTGGCCGACCTCGAGGAGCGCCTCACCACGCTTCTGGCCAACTCACAGGTGCTCCAGCACAGCCTCCGCCTCGACTCGGCGCGGCGGCTGCTGCGCCGCGGCGTGGCCGCCGTCGCCTAGCAGGGAGTGCGGCGATGCCGGTCGCTGAACCCTCGACAGTCTGAAACCTGAGTTTCAGACTGGAGGGGTGGGGCGCCGGGTAGAGGGCAGCTACACCGTGGGTCAGTTGGACGTCGACCTGCGGCGCATCGTCCGGCGCATGCTTGCCGCGCACGAAGCCGATGCGGCGCGGTCGCGAGAGGCGTTCGGCAAGGAATACGCATCTCACCTCGGGCCGACGGTGAGCCAAGACCGAGAGCTGGCGACGTTGCGGAGTCTGCGAGCTCTCGCACGGCATGTCGACACGATGATCGACGACCAGATCGTCAGTGCCCGGCGACGCGACAATCCTGCGGCCTGGGCCGCGATCGGCCGCGAGTTGGGGATCACTGGGCAGGCGGCGAGCAAGCGAGCCCGGACCCGGAACCTTCGCGTCGTACCGTTGACGCCTGAGCGGTACGCCGAGATTGTCGCCGAGGCCCGCCATCTCACTGGACGTGACTGAGCACGGCATCTGCGCTCAGATGATGTGACCGATCCTGCGTGTGGGCGGTTGCTTCTCTAGAACATGACGAACCCGCTTCCGGCAGATGCGACCTGGTCCGACTACGTCAACGCCCACGGCGGGGCGGATGTGCCGGGATGGTGGGTGACGTTGTGCTGGTATGCCGATTCGGTGCATCCGCGGCCGGAGGTGGTGGGTCCGTACACGTCGTACGCCCAGGCGGTCTCCGCGATGGAGGACTCGCTGTTGATCGACAGCTTCGCTGAGGACACCAAGCGTGAGGAGTGGCTCGACGACGTGTACGTGGCCACCGACCCGGCGTCCATCGCCCGGATGTGCACCGACTACGGGAACCGGGTCACGTTGATTGACCCGGGCGACCCGCACCACTTCGGGCGCGGTGACCTGCCGGGCCCAGACACGCAGTCGGAGTCCGGTATCTCGGTGTGGGGCGCCGGGATTCAGGCGGCCGCCCTCAGCACCACTCCCCCACCGTCGGTTCGGCCGGCTGCCGGGCATCACACGATCGGCGACTCTGGCCCTGTCGTCACGCCCTAACCCTGGACGTGCGATGGGTGTGGTGAGAACACCTAGCCGTTATTCTCACTTATCCGTAGTATCTGAGAGATCGACGGGAGGTGTTCGCGGTGGGTGACGACGTCACAGGCGACTCCGCGGTGGGGTCGGTCGGTCCGCGGGTGGTTGTGCCTGCGCATGGGCAGCGGACGGTTGCGTGGCGGCAGGCCCATCGCGGTGGGACGGTGGACGACCGGACGCTGCGCGAGGTGACGGTGTCGATCCCGCCGCAGGTGGCTGGGTTGGACCCGCGGGTACCGAACGAGCTCCTCGCCGAATGCGATCTGGCGGTGCGGACGATCGCCCGGCTGGATGAGATCGGCGGTGCGCATCTGCGGCCTTTGGCGACACTGCTGTTGCGGGCCGAGTCGGTGGCGTCGTCGAAGATCGAGCACGAGGATGCGAGCATCGAGGACTTCGCCCGTGCCCTGCATGGCGTGAAGGCGAACTCGTCGGCCACGTCGATGGTTGCGGCCTCCGGCGCGATGGACCGGCTGCTGCACGGTCCGATCGACGCCGTCGGGATCACGGCTGCTCACCGGCTGCTGATGGCCGATGATCCCACCGAACGGGCCTACGCGGGCCGTTGGCGTGAGATGCAGAACTGGATCGGGGGTTCGGACCACTCCCCCCGCAACGCCCTGTATGTGCCGCCGCCGCCCGACTTGGTCGAGGAGCTGATGGGCGACCTGGTCACGTTCGCCGGGCGCACCGACTTGCCGGTGATCGCGCAGGCCGCGATCGCGCACGCGCAGTTCGAGTCCATCCACCCCTTCACCGACGGCAACGGCCGCATCGGACGGGCTCTGGCCGCGGCCGTGATCCGCGATCGCGGTGTGGCGCAGCACGTCGTGATCCCGATCGCCTCGGCGCTGGTGGCCCGCCGCGAGCACTACTTCGGGACGCTGGACCACTACCGGGCCGGAGACGCCGGCCCGATCGTGCACGCCTTCGCCCGCTCGGCGATCGTCGCCTCGCAGGAGGCCACCCTCACCGCTGGACGCCTGGCGGCGATGCCTGAGCAGTGGCACGAGCTGGCTGGCGCTCCGCGGGCGGGCAGCGCCGCCGCGGAGGTGCTGGCATCGCTGCCGACCACGCCGATCTTCACCGCCGACGACCTCGAGACTCGACTTGGGCTCTCGACTGCGGCGACCTACCGGGCGATCGAGCGGCTGGCCGGCGCGGAGGTGATCCGGCCGCTGACGGCCCGGACCCGCAACCAGATCTGGGGAACCGGTGATCTGCTCGACGAGCTCCACGACCTCGGCGTGAGGATCGGCGCCCGGTCCGCGGAACTGCTGGCCGCACCCGAGGGGCAGCGGTCGACGGTGCTGCAGTCCGCGGCGCTGGGCACCAGTCGGTCGATGCCGCGGCCGCCGGTGGGGCCGCCCACCGAGGGCATCGACCGTTCCCCCGGTACGCCGGGCAGGTAGAACGATCCCGCTTCTCCACAACTAGTTCCCGCCGCGGTGTCCGATCCGGCGCCGCGGCGGTTGCTTCTCGGGATATGGCAGCAACTTGTCCCGACCAGCAGCCAGCGGGTGACCGGTGATGACGGTCACCACGTACGGCGAGCACGCCGAGAACGCGGCCCAGGCGCTCAATGCCCTGATCCGTGACGATGTGATCCCGGCCGACGAGCGCGCGGTCGACCAGCTGCTGCACTGCCGTGAGGCCGTGGTCGACGCTCTGCGGCAGCGGCTCTACGACGTGGGCCAGGACTCCTGGTATCCCCCGCCGGACCATCTGCCGGCCCGGACGCCGAAGCCGATGCTGGCCGGGCTGGACGAGAAGCTGGCGACCCTGGTGGACAACATCGCCTTCGCGCTGCCGTCGCTCCCGCTCGACGAGCGCCGGCCCCACTCCGACTACCTCACGCCTGCCTCGGATGAGCCGACGGTCGAGTCGTGGCGGATGGCGGCGATCGAGCTGCTGTCGGCCTCCCACACGTTGTCGGCGGCCGAGGAACAGCCGTGGCGCACCGACCCGGGCGCCGCCTGGTGGGTGATGCGCGATGTCGCGGTCGCGCTGGAGGCGGTCCTGGTGCTCGACTCCCGCCTCGAGGAGGTCGGCCTGCTGGCTGAGCATCAGCACCCGGAGTTCACGATGGGGCTGGACGAGAAGCGCATGGTGCTCTCCCAGACCGCCCGGGTGGCGACCTGGCACGCCACGAGCGCCGCCGCCGAGGCAGCCACACCGCGGCTGCGGCAGGCCGCCGCATCGAAGGTAGTTGAGCCGGTGTCCCTGGTGTCCGCGCCGACCGACCTCGCCACCGCACAGCAGCGGCTCGGCCGCTTCCTGCGCCCGATGATGGCCTCCGAGGCGTTCTACGCCGCCGAGCCGGAGATCACCGCCGACTCGGCGCGGCAGATCACGGCCAGCCAGCTCTACCTGTGCCGGGCGTTCGCGGCCGCCGCCGGACAGTCACCGAAGACGAGCATGTTCGCGGCGTTCTTCGCCGACCGCGCTGAGGTGTTGGAGGCGTTGCAGCCGCAGATCAGCCACCTGGCCGACGCCTCGCCGGCCCAGGAGCCCAACATGCGCCGCTTCTGGCAGCAGAGCGAGCTCACGACCGCGGTTGCGCGGATGGAAGACCAGGGCGTCCCGATCCGGCTCCAGCCCACCCAGATGGCTGAATTGGCCAAGGCGACCCACGAGGTCACCCACAACCTCGGCAAGTCGCTGCGCCGCGAGCTGCTCCGCACCACGAGCAACCTCATCGACGCTCACCCCCGCCATCGCGACGGCCCGGTGCGGGTCGGGCGCCGCTCACGGCTGGAGGCCACGCTGACCGACCTGGTGAACATGCCAGCCCCGAGCGAGCCGGCGGCCCGGTTCAGCAACCCGCTCCAGCGTGCGGCGCTCCAGCAGTCCCTGAACCTGACCCCCACCACCTCGTCGGCGCGGCCACCCACGCCGTTCCCGGCGGCCCGGAGCGCCACCTACGGCGCCCCGGCGTTCTGACAACTCCACACGCTTGCCTGGCCCCGTCAACGCCGTCGAATGGCGGTGCGGCGAAGGGCACCCACAATCCCCTTCCTCCTTTCGGGGGAGGTGTACCTGCGGGGCCGGGCACACAACCACCCCATCCAAGGAGCGCTGACGATGAGCGATCACTCGACCGACCCGGCGGCCGCCGGCGCCCCCTCCCCTGCCCAGGAGTCGCCGTGGGCTGATGATCCGGATTATCCGCATCGAATCGAGAACCACGTGAAGGTCTACCTCCACCTCGAGCAGTCCTCGACTCAGACCGTGGTCGCCACCCAGGAGGCCGCGCCCGCCGGCACCCGGGTCTTCCGCCGCACCGGGGAAGGGCGGGCGCAGTTCGGCACCGTGACCGGCTGGACCACCGACGGCACCGGTGTCTTCGTGTCGTTCGACCAGGGCGGCACGTACGCCGGTCCCACGTTCCGCTCGGTCTTCGTCGCCGACTCCGGCGAAGGCCGCTCCGAGGCCGGCACCAGCCGGTGGGTCGTGTCGGGTGCGACGGTCGACGGGTATCCGCTCGACGGTGTCGAGGACGGCCACTATTGCGACTACGAAGGCCATCCACCCGGCGCGCGGCCCGACTGGGACCGCCAGCACCGCGAAGCCGCCGACGTACACCTGCCCACCGCCGAGGAGCTGCTGCCGCTTCTCGCCACCGCGCTGGGCAAGAGTGTCGATGGGCCTACGGTCGACCAGCTCCGCGCCGCCTCCGACTTGCTCGCCGAGCACGCCGAGTGGCGGGCGGAACGCGCCGACCTCTCGGCCGCCGAGGAGGCCGGCCGCTACGTGGCGGGCGACGACTGGCACGACAGCGACGACGCCGGCTGCGACCTCGCTGACCGCGCGATCGCTCTGCTCGCTGAGGTGACCGGCCAGGCCAGCCCCGGGTGCGAGCCGACAACCGCGCCGGCGACGGGGACCTCGCTGATGCGCTCGGCGCTCGCCGTGACGACGTCGCAGGCCCTGACCACTCAGCCGCACTCCCCCGCGGCCGCGGTTTCCCAGCCGCGCTCGGGGCCTCCGCGGTGAAGCCCACCGAGCGAAGGAGTTCTGATGACCAGTGAACAGGCCCGCTTCACCGACCATGTCACCGCCGTCGACCACGTGCGCCGCGTCGCGCGGGAGACTGCCGCAGAGTCGGGGTACCACGCTGCCGCGGCGGCCGTGATGGCGCTGCGGCAGGAATACCGGATCATGCCGCTCAAGCGGAAGGAAGCCCCGCCGGACCGAGTTGCGACCTGGGACGCGGTTCGGCTCGAGACCAGGTCGCTGGTGCCGATGGCGATGGGCGGCACCAAGGAGCGTGCCTTGTTCGACGAGCGGGCCGCGACCCCGGCTGACCGGCCACTCCCCCACCAGCCAGGCTGGGCGCCGGACCCGGCGGTCGCCCTGCAGGCGGCCGCGCTGCACACGCCGACCACCGCGCCTCCGCGGCCGCCGGTCACCTCCGCGGGCGCCTCGGTTGACCGGGCTCCGAGTCGCTGACTGGCCGGAGGTTGGTGGCGTGACTGCGGAGCTGGCGTTGTTCCGGTTCGACAACGGCCTGCGGCGGCGAGCCGAGGACGCCGAGGAGCAGGTCCACTTGACGCCGGAGTACGTGCTGGACCCGGTCCGCGCCGTGCTCGGCGGGCGGATCGAGCTCGACCCATGTACGACGGCGGACAATCCTGTCGGTGCTGAGCGGTTCTACGCGCTTCCCGATGATGGTGCTGCTCGTTCGTGGTCGGCTGCAACGGTGTTCTGCAACCCGCCGTACGGCGAGGCGCGGGTGCGGTGGGTACGTCGGTGTGCTGAGGCCGGCGCGGCCGGGTCACGGGTCGTGTTGCTCATCCCTGCGCACACCGACACTCGCATCTGGCATGAGGCGATGGCGTCAGCGACGTCGCTGCTGTTCGTCAAGGGGCGCGTGAAGTTCGGAGTGCCGCGGACCAACGGACGGCAGGTCGCCGCGTCTCACCCGTCAGCACTGATCGGCTGGAACGTCGACCTCCGTCACGCCGACGAGCTCGGTTCCGCGTTCCTCCTGCGCACCCAACCTCCGGCGGCGTACGTCGACATCCCCCTCGGTCAATGACCCCACCGGACACTCCGTGGTCATCCTGGACCCGGCGCAGCGGGCACCCACTCCCCCACGATCGGACATTTTCCGGAAGTTGAGCGAATCACCACGCTGTGGTTTACCGACCTCATAGCCTCACTCAGACACCCCGTCAGAAGCCTCAGAATGCCGCTCTCGCGGCCTACGACGGTCTCGGCGGACCCAACCACGCCTCGCGAGGTCCAATCGGCTGTCGAAGCCCGGCGGCATGTCACCGCCGTAGAACTAGCAGACGTCGCCGCATCGATGGTCCCATCGGTGCGCTCGTCTAAAGATACATACACGCCCACATACAGCGGCACAGACGGACTGCCAGCGTGCAGCGCCGACGCGTCAAGCGACGCAATCAGAGACGGGGTTTCCGACGAGCGCACAGGCGGGGGCGACGACGCGATAGCAGGCGATGGCGCAGATGGGGACGCAGAGGAGGAAGCACAGGAGGAAGCAGAGGAGGAAGCAGACAGAGCCACAGCGCGTGTCGCGCACAAAACCACAGCGGAGAGCCGGTATGTCTATGGCTATGACTAACTCTTCCCCAGTCATCCAGAACCCGACGGTGGTCGCCAACAGCAAGGGCGGCGGCTTGAAGAGCACGGGGGACCAGTTCTCCGCCTACCTCCGTCGCGTGCTCCTCGTCGCCAACCGCAAAGGCGGCGTCTTGAAGAGCTCGATCGTTCGCTCCGTGGCCGACGAGGCAGGCCGGCTCGGCTACCGAGTCCTC
Source organism: Rhodococcus sp. D-6 (assembly GCF_040256695.1). NCBI lineage: Bacteria > Bacillati > Actinomycetota > Actinomycetes > Mycobacteriales > Nocardiaceae > Rhodococcus > Rhodococcus sp. D-6. The sequence continues at coordinate 26,374 of NZ_CP132972.1, forward strand.
GTCATCGACGGCGACCCCCAGGGCAACCTGTCGAAGATCGACTTCGGGCTCGGCCTGGTCGAGGTGGGGGGATGGGACTCCGACCGCGGCCGCGGCCTGGCGATGGCGCTGCAATACGGCACCGACCTCACACCGATCAGCGCGCACGGCGTCGACGTGGTCTGCGGCGGTCCGGAGCTGCTGGGCGCACTCGGCGCGGCCAACAACGTCGACCTCGACATGGCCGCGAATCTGCGCGGATCGCTGGCCCGCCTGTGCTCTCAGAACCGCTACGACCTGGTGCTGATCGACTCCGGCCCCGGCGACACGAAGCTCCTCGACGCCTACATGCTCACCGCCAAGTGGCTCGTCGTCCCGGTCGTCGACGGCGACGAGGCGAGCTTCGACGGCCTCGACAAGATGGGCGCCCGCACCGTCGACCTCACCCGCAACCGCGGCGCGGAAATCGAACTGCTCGGCGCGGTCCTGACCCTGGTCGACCACCAAGCCACCGTGCGCAACAAGGCAGTCCTGGAGGACCTGGCCGCCGCGGTCGAGGGTGCGGGGGAGCCGTTCACCGCGATGATCCGCGACTCAAAGGCCGCCCGGAGCGACACCCGCCGATACGGACTGTCGGCGAGCCAGGTCGCGGAGAAGGCAGAGGAGGTCCGCCGCACGCGATTCAAAGTGCTCCGCGAGCGGGCGGCAGAGATGGCGCCGGACGTCAGCGACCGCCGCAGGGAACTGGTCGCGGAGTTCCGAGCGGCCAACAACCGCGGCCCGAGCCCCGAGGAGCGCAAGGAGATCGCCAAGCGCGCCAAGAGCGAGGTCCGGGAGGCAAGGAAGCAGATCAAGCCGGGTCGCCACAAGGCGAGCGCCGATGACCGGCTGGCCGACCCCGACGAGCTCTGGGCAACCCGTGACGGCTCCGGCCTCGCCGGCGACTACACGGACCTCACCAAGCAGATCCTCGGCCGGATCGGCGAGAAGCTCGGAGCCAACGTTGCCTAGGGCAGCCCGAAAGCCTGCATTCGCCGTCGACCGCGACGTGGAGGCTGATGCCCCGACGAGTACAACGACGACCGGCCTCCTACCCAAGTACGACGACGACCTGCCACCCCTGACGTCGGCACCACCCGTGACGCAGCCACCAGCACCCGCGGCCGTGCCCGCAGAACGCGCACTCTCCAGCACCGAGGACAACGACGGCACGGCAGCGGAGAAGCCCAAGTCATCGCCGCGACCTCGAGGCACCGGCGGCCGCCCCGCGGCCGGCAAGGAACTCGTCGACACCATCACCAAGGTCCCAGCCCGCGTACCGGGCGACCTCTACGCCGAGGCACTGCCATTGGTGAAGGGCGTCGGCAAGCCCTCTTGGGGCCAGTTGATCGCCTGGACGTGTCAGGACCACCACGATGCAGTCCTCGCCGAAGTCCTGGCCCTTGCTGCCGACAGCGTCGGAAGCCGCCGGCTGCGCGGGCCGAACCGCGAGGGGGCGGCCGCGCTGCAGGTCACGGCTCGAGTCGATGCGCTCGAGCTCGACGCCGTCGACGACATACTCAAGCGGGCTCAGGGCAAGGCCAAGACCAAGGTCACCCGCACCCACGTCGTCATCGGAGCGCTCAAGGTGGCCACCGGGCAGCCCACATGAGGACGAGAGCGGACGAGACGAGGGCCTCCCGCACGCGGCGGCCACTGGGCACGCCGTGCATCGCGTGCAGGTCGACCAACACCTGGGTCGAGATGCAGCGTGAGGCTGACCGGACCCGGCCAGGTGGGGTGGGGGAGTGGCCCTACGCCCTATGCCGGTCCTGCGGACATGCGGTCCGTGGCCGGCTGACGAGCGCTGCTCAATTTCCGCCGGATGCGGCACCGAGCCGGGCTGAATCTGATGCCGCGCCCTCGGCGGAGTCCTCGGGCGGCGGGGGTGGCGATGCGACCGCCGCTGACCGGCCGAGTGCTCGTCGTGACAAGCGCCCGCGGCCGAAGGCCAGCGACGAGCGGGTCGAGGAGCTGCTGCAGGCGGCCGGGTACAACCGGGCGGTCACGCCGGAGGTCCTCCAGGAGCATCGTCGGTTCGCAACGCACGCGGGGAAGCCGGGACTGCCTCGGTGGAAGGCCGCGGTCGCGATCCTCAACGGCGCGATGGGTGCACCGGAGGTGCCACACGTGCGCGAGATCTACGCCGAGGAGAAGCGGCGGCGAGAAGCACGGCAGGCGCGGGCGGCACGCATCCGGAAGCAGGCCGCTGAACTGGCCGACGAGCACGCCGTGGCGGCTCGTGAGCAGGTCGCGCGGGTGCGGGCCGAGACAGGGGAGGGGCCGACGTGGCGTGAGCTGGCGGCCGCGCTCGGCGTGAAAGGGCCGCTGGCCTCAGCGATGATCGACGCACTGCACCGCCGTGGTGCGCTGTCCTCGACCAAGGAGCCCCGCTCACTCAGCGTCACCCCCGAGTGGATGCCGCCGTCGGACCGGTGAATGTCGGACCGTGCTGGGAGAGTTGACCCATGAGTGAGCCGATCCCGAGCGAGGACCGCGGCGTCAGCCCAGTGCGCCGAGCCTCGGCAGGTCAGGCTGCTACGCCGGACGACCTGGTCGAACGGGTCTCGTCGCTGGTTCTTGAGGCCCGTGAGGCGATCGCGTCGTACACCAACGCGACGTTGACCATGACGTACTGGCAGGTCGGTGCGCTGATCGACTCCGAGGTCCTTGGCCGCGAGAGGGCCGAGTACGGTGCCCAGATTGTCGCGTCACTGGCGCGAGAATTGACCGAGCGGTTCGGGCGGGGCTTCGAGGAGAAGAACCTGCGCCGCATGATCAAGTTCGCCCAGCTGTACCCCGACGCCGAGATTGTCGCGTCGCTGGCGCGACAATTGAGCTGGACGCACTTCGTGACCCTCCTGCCACTCAAGTCGCAGGAAGCCCGAGCCTTCTATGCAGACCAGGTGGCCACCGGTCGGCTCACCGTCAGGGAGCTCAAGAAGGCGATACAGCGCAAGGCCTTCGAGCGCCGCGCGATCGCCAACTCACAGGTCGAGCCGGGGACGATGGTGCCGGCCGACACGTTCAGCGATCCCTATCTGCTCGACTTCCTCGGCCTCCACGACGGGTACGCCGAAGCGGACTTGGAGGCCGCGATCCTGCGTGACCTGGAGGCGTTCCTGCTGGAGGTCGGCACCGGCTTCAGCTTCGTCGAGCGCCAGAAGCGAATGATCATCGACGGCGACGACTTCCACCTCGATCTCCTCTTCTTCAGCCGGCCATTGCGGCGCCTGGTCGCCGTCGAGCTCAAGATCGGCAAGTTCGACGCCCGACACGAGGGCCAGATGAAGCTGTACCTCAAGTGGCTGAACCGCTACGAGCGCGCTGAGGGAGAAGAAGCGCCGATCGGTCTCATCCTGTGCACGGAGGCCAGCCGCGAGCAGGTCGAGCTGCTGGAGATGCACAAGGACGGCATCGTGGTTGCGGAGTACTGGACGGCGCTGCCACCCAAGCACGAGCTGGAGCAGCGTCTCCAGGCGATCCTGCGGGACGCCCGGGAGCGCGTTGCCCGTAGAGGACTTCCGCCGGCGGAGTAGGGCCCTGCCTTAGCCGACGGCCTGCTCGTCTGCGGCCTGGTCGAACAGGTGGCCTTGGCGCTCCAGGAAGTCGGCGTCGCGTGTTGCTGGCCCGTCGGGGAGTAGTGCTGCCCGCTCGACATCCGGGCTGAGTGGTCGCTCGTCGACCACCGAGGTGGCGAGTCGCTGGGCGGTGAGGCCGTACCGGAGTCGGTGGCGGTCCCATGCGGCGACCGAGGCGCCGCGTTCGGCGGGGGAGAGGTCCTGGAAGCGTCGTTTGCGGTCGAGGCTGCGGGCGACGTACTCGTCGGCGGGGATGCTGCGGAGCCAGGTCTGGTACTGGTCGAGCTCGTCGATGCCGGCGCGGGCCCGTCGCTCGGCGAGACGGGCCTTGAGTGCGGACTGTTGGGTGATGGACATCTGGTCGAACTCGAGCCGCTTCGCCGCGATGCGTTCGGCACGGGCCGCGGGGGAGAGGTTGTCCCACCAGGCCTTCTCCTTCGCCTTCTGTGCCTTGATCGCGCGTGCACGGCCGGCAGTCCAGCTCGAGGTGATCCCGGCTCGGTAGGCAGCGCGTTCGGACTCGACGACCTCGAGCTGGCGGGTGTACGCCGCGGCCGCCTCCTGTTCGACCTGGATCGACCGGGGTCGGGTCGCTGCCTGCCAGCCTCCGTGCTCGTCCACCTTGGCCATCCCGGCCTTGGCCAGCGCGACCAGCGCCGCCTTCGCGGTGGACCTGGTCGACTTCGACGGCGCATCACTCGGGGTCTCCACCAGGCCTGCCTTCACTGCCAGCTCACTCGGGGCCAGCGGGGTTGAGGAGGTCAGGAGGGTGCGCCAGAGGCTGTGGCTGGGGCGGGGGAGGGTGGCCCACAGGCCGCGCACCGGCGGGGGTGGGTCAAACGCAGGTGGGGGGATTTCCCGTCCCCCTGTGCTCGGGGCGGAGTTGATTTCGAACTCGTAGCTCGTGGAGTCCCGCTCCACCAAGGAGAGGCAGTCGGTGTGGAGCGTCCCGAGACGGCCGTTCAGCAGGCGCAGCGCGGCGCGGATGGTCTTGCGGTCACCCAGCCCGGTGTCGAGCAGCAGATCCCGCTCGGGGCACGGCACCCGCAGCTCCCCGGTGCGGAGCACACGGTCGAGCAGCTGGTGCCCGACCTGGAGCAGCGCCGGCCGCTGGCGGGCCGGGACCGTCCACATCAGTCGCTCCAACTCGGCCCGGCCGGCCGCCACAGCGTGGACGACCTCCTCGGGTGGCGCCTCGACTTGCCGAGGCTTCTGGTCGGGGTCGAGGTTGAACTCGGACGCGGTGCGGACCAGTTCGTTCCACACATAGGCCAGCCACCACGAGTAGCCCTGGTGCTTGGCCTTGGTCATCGCCGTGGGATGGGACTCGCGGATCAGCCGCCACGCGGTCTCGGGGTCGCCGATCGCCCACACCATCTCCCGGGTGCAGGCCGCCTCCACCAGCGAGCGGTCGACGTCGACCGCGTCACGGGTCTTCGTGGAGCCGGCGGCCCACGACCCGGCCGGGACCTGGCCCTCGACCAGGTAGCGGCGCCAGTCGGGGCGCAGCTGCCGCTTCCACCGCTGCAACGCCAGCGGCACCACGAACCCCTGCCCGCCGCCGGCCGTCGGGGCGTGCTGGCCGGTCGTGGTGGCCTTGGCCTTGCGGCGGGGCCGCAGCGGCGACGGGACCGGGCGGTCCGGCAACACCCGCTTCAAGTCGCGCAGCGCCTGGCGCAGGTCGCCCTTGGGTTTGGTGACCGCGCCCGTCTTGTGTGGCGAGCAGAGCGGCCGTACGGCGTCGCGCAGGTCGAGCTCGTTGCGCGGGACCTTCACGTCCGCGGCCAGCCCCGTCAGGAAGGCGCCGACCTCGGCGCAGAACCCGGTCCTCGTCGCGGCCGGTGCGTAGCGGTAGTCAGCGCGGGCGAAGTAGATGTGCCAGCGGCCCGGGGCGCCGCCCGAGGGACGCTCCAGCACCCAACAGTCGCGCCGGCGCAGCCAGTCGGCGATCTCAGCGGCGAGGAAGGTGCCGAACTCGCCGGGCACGTCGACGTCGACCACGCCGACGCCGTCACGCAGATGCCCGACCAGGGCGGCGATCCGGCCGCGGCCGACCAGCTCGAGCCCATCCACCAGCGTGGTCACCGTCGTCTTCGGCACAGCCGTGTTGCCGTCGTCGATGAAGAACCACTGCGTCGCGTGTGGGTTGAACATCCACTCGTCGAGCGCCAGCAGGGCCGGCGAGACACGCCGACCTGCATCAGGGTGTGCGGCATCGCGGTGCGACGCCGGTACAGTTACCGGCAACAAATCTTGATAGCTCCTTTCGGAGTCTCCCGGTCGCCAGCGCCAACTGGTTCCCGGTCTTCACCAAGACGGTCAGGTCCCGCGCCAACGGGGCCTTTCGTCATTTCTGGGCCTATGGGCCGTCCCGGACGCTGCCGGCCGCCATCACCGCCTTCCGTGCTCGCATGGACAGGAAGTACATGGACCGGGCGCTCTCTACGGCTGCCGCGACCTGGACTCGGACGTCGCCGCCACGAAGCGAGGGGGAGTGCTGCTGAACGCGCGCGTCGACACGCCAGCGCGGGAATGACTTCCACGCGACGCGGGCCTGCTCTACAGTGGGCAGCACAACACCTCCTCGTGAGGGATCAGACTTTGCGAATCCGGGCGGCAACCCGGTGGAGCTTCCGACTAGGCCCCGTTCCCGCGGGGCCGTTGTCGTTTTCAGGGCACTGCCCTGACCCGGTCAACCCGTCATCCGCATCTGCTCTCCGGCCTCAGCGGCCTTCGCTCGAGCCTTCAAAGCCTTCTTCATCACCCTCGGTTCGAAGGGGACGTCGTGGAAGTCGCAGATCGCCTTGGCGATGTAGTCGCTGAGTGAGACGCCCATGTCCTCAGCCTCGGCCTTGACTATCGACGCAGCGGCCATCGGCACCCTGGCGATGAACTGCACTCGGTCGTCTGCGACGGCCGGCGGCTCTGCATGGTCGACGACTCCGCCCGTTGGAACCTCCATCGGTACGTCAACGTGACGGCAGACCACATACGCGAGGTAGTCGGTGTAGTGGCACCCGAGCGCCATCGCCTCGCGACGAACTCGCGCACCCGCGAGCTCTGGCACGCGAGTCATGAACGTGTGGCGCTCACCCTTGGACTTGCGACCCATGCGCTTATCCAATCGGCTTCGACCAGTCGCGCCCTGCAACCGGGGCAACGCGGCGTGTCGCAAATTTCAGAAATAGCGGAAGGTCGGGGCTTCGGGCTCCGGCTGGAGCTGTCGCGCTGCTGCTGCTCGTGGTGGTCCCTCACATCAACAAGAGCAACAGGAGTCACACCAGATCGGACAGTTGACCCGAGATTCTGCCCCACCTGCGCGGCTCCTACTTGTCCTCGGGCGCGGAGCCCTGGCCCGTTGCGTAGGCCTTCCAGGTGTTGGCGACCTCGTTGACGCGGGTCTGGTTGGTCTCCCACATCACCACTCGGCCGATGCCCCGGCGGGCACCGCGAGGGTGGTCGGCGGAGACGAGCTCGAGGTCTTCCAGGACGGCCAGGTGTCGAAGAACCCGGCTGTGGTCGATGCCGACGGCCTCCGCGAGCTCCATCGCATTCATTGGCCGCACCGAGAGGTGGCGCAGGATCTCGGTGCGCGCACTGTTGCCGATCGCGTCGATGATCGCCAGCACCTCCTCGGGCATCTTTGGCGGCTTCGACAGACGGGGCACGTGCCGCATTGTGCCGGATCCCGAGACTCGCCCATTTTCGCTAGAACTGCCTTTAGCGCCGTTCTTGTGTCATGCTCAGGCTAGTGCACGACACGGCCCGATGGTGGGAGCCACGGGTCGCGTCGGAGCGGCGACTTGACGAGTCGACGGACAATAGGGGCCCTGGGTTCGGGCCCAGGAAGGAAGGACGCGGTCGTGGGGACACGTCAGCACAGGCCGCCGGGGACGAAGACACCCCCGGGGAGCCCTGGCGCGTCCAACTGCTCATCACGGGGCCATGGATGGGCCGCTCGCACCTGTAACGACCTGGCTCTGATGCTGCGGCCTTCGCTGGCCCACCCGGGCCGGCGACTGATGCGGCGCCGCCCCTTTCGCCTGACGCGCCAGAGCGCGCGTCTCGAAGATTGTTCGCCGGAAGGTGTCCGATCCGCTCCGTGCCCGGTTGCCTTCATTGATAGAGAGCCCATTCGGAGGGGAAGGACTTCACCGTGAACCCGACTCGCAGTACGGCGAGGTCGGCAACCTGTCGGCCATGTCGTCGAGACTGGTGCCCAAGGCCCGTGCATCGGGCGACTCGGGCTCAGGAAGGACCCTCATGAAGCGCACTCTCATTGCTGCAACAGCGCTCGCCCTCGCTGGCACGCTCGCCGGTTGCAGCGAGGACGAGCCGAAGGCCGACCCGACGCCAACAGAGTCGACCTCGTCGCCCTCCGCGACCACCACGCCTGAGCCGACCTGGGACGACAAGTACAGCCCCGCGCAGCTCAAGAGCTACCGCGCCGCGCGTGACCGCTGGCTGGAGTACTGGGACTTCTACACCGAGATCACCCGCAAGGGAGTCGATACCCCCGGCGTCAAGTCCGGGTTCGAGAAGTACTCCATGTCGCCACTAGGTGACCGCTCGCAATTCCTCGACAACTACGTCAGAAGCGGTGCACGGTCGGAGGTGCCACCTGAGGTCCTGTGGACAAGTGCGGAGCGAATTACGCAAGACGTCGTCGACTTCAACTACTGCCTTGACCACACCAACTCCCGCGTGACGGTCAACGGCGAGGTGGTTCCAAAGAAGGAGCCCCTGCTCGTCCTGGCTCGAGTACGCATGCGAAAGACCAGTGAGGGCTGGAAGAAGGAGAGGCAGCTCGAGGACAAGAAGGGGGTGACCACATGCACACGCACGGCGCCATGAGTCGCTCAGCTCGGGCCACCGCGAGTGTGGTCGGCACCATCGGAGCAATCCTCGCGGGCTTCCTCATGGTGACTGCCGGGAACTCGAGCTCGTGGGCAGATGGGCCAGAAGGTTGCGAGGTCTACGACGAGGAGACCGAGACATGCCTCAAGTGGACTATCCCCGGTGCGACACCGACAGTGCCCGGAAACACCGGTGAGCCGGGCGGAGGAACAGCCGCATGCCACGACAAAGACGGGACCGAGGTGCCGTGTACGAAGGACGGCCTGACGTGGTGGGGTTCTCCGCGCTGGTGCTACGCCGAGCCGCAACAGCCCCAGAATCCGCCGCCGCGGGGTCACGAGAACGAGAACGGCATGTGGTGGACCTGCCAGACCGGTGCGAGTGGGAACGCAGCAAGTTACACAGTCTGGTGGGCGAGCGGCGGTGCTGCGCCGGTGGACGGTGCAGCGGTCGCTCGTGAGTTGGTGTTGAGGATTCCGTTCGAACTGGCAGACGCCAAGATCGCTCCGCCGCCGACGTATCACACCTACATCTCGTACAAGAACTGGTTGTGGATCGAGTCGTCGCAGTGGCACACGGTCTCCGCGAGCCGGTCGGTGCGGGGTGCGACGGTCACGTTGACGGCGTCTCCGTCGTACGTCGAGTGGGACATGGGCAACGAGGACACGGTCTCGTGTGTCGGTGCTGGTCGTGCGTGGGTGAAGGGGATGCCGGAGAACGCGCCGACGAACTGCTCCTACGCGTACGAGGAGATGGAGGACCCCGAGGGCGACACGTGGACCGTGTCGGCTCGGATCAGCTACACGCTGGCGTGGACCTGCACGGGCAACTGTGGCGGTTCCACGAGTGGAGACCTGGGCTCGCAGCTCGCCGCGGCGGGTGACTCAACCACGATCACGGTGTACCAGCGCCAAACGGTCAACAAGAACGGCGGTTAGAACGGTGACTTCTGTGGATTCTCGGACCTCGAACCGAGCCGATGGCCAGCGGGCGTCGCTGCCGGGCGGCTTGCCCGGTGCGGCGTCACTGTCGAAGGCGGTGTCCAAGACGCCGCGCAAGTACGGGCAGATGCTGATCATGGTCCTGGTCGTGATCGCGGCAGTGGTCGCCGGCGGCTGGCTCTACATGAACAAGGGCGGCGTGGAGGAGGTGCTGGTCGTCGACCAGCCGATCCCGGCAGGGCACCCGATCACCGAGGACGACGTCCGCACCTCGACGGACCCGCTGCTGGTTGCCCGCAGCGTGTCGGGCATCGACGGGGCAATCCCGGTCTCGGAGGTCGATGAGGTGTTCGGGAAGCGCACCACGGTCGCGTTGCTGCCGGGGCAGGTGTTGACCGAGGACTCGCTGACCGAGGACCTGTTGCCGCAGGACGGCAAGCGGCTGATCGCGGTGAACCTCCCGGCCGGCCGAGTGCCTGACACGTTGGCTCCGGGTGCTGTGGTTGACGCGATCGCAGTGCCTCAGGAGGGCCAGTCGGGTGACCCGAAGGCGCTCGACGAGCCGCCGGTCATCTCGGCGGGCGCGACGGTGTACTCGACGAAGAGGTCGCAGGACGGCACCGTGGTCGTGACGATCCTGATCTCCGAGACCGATGCGAAGACGGTCGCGGCGTACGGGGCCGTGGGGCAGCTGACCCTGCTGCAGGCCCCAATCACCGAGGGCGATCCCGAGGACTCCGCACCAGAGGACGCCGGGGGGCAGGGCTGATGCTGATCGCTGTGTGCTGCGACCGGGGCGCTCCGGGGTCGACGACGTCGTCGTTGGCGCTGGGTGTCTCGACACCGGAGCCGACGATCGTGGTCGAGGCCGACCCGTTTGGCGGGGACCTGGCACTGCGGTGCGTCGCCCCGGGTGGCCACGGTGAGGCGTTCCCGCCGACGCCGACGGTGCTCACGCTGGCGACCGAGGCGCGGACGTCGATGAGCCCGGGCCTGGTGGCCAGCAAGGCGCACGACTTCACCGGGTCGACGCGGATCGTGCCTGGCCACTTCTCGGCCGAGATGGCCGCGGGTGTGAAGAACTGGGCACCGTTGGCGGAGGCGCTGCGGGCGTCCTCGTCGCGGGTAGTGGCCGACCTGGGCCGGATCCATTCGAGCTCGCCGACGATTCCGATCGCGGCGGCCGCGGACGTGGTCGTGATGGTGACGCGCCCAGAAGTAGGGGCGGTGCTGCACCTCAAGGACAGGCTGGAGCGGCTCGCGCCGGTGCTGGCCAGCATCCGCAACGCGCCGCCGATCATCGTGCCGGTGGTGGTGACACCCAAGCGGCAGGCGAACGCGGTCGTTGCGGAAGTGGGACGGATGCTCGCACCGAGCAACGTGGCCCGCGCGGTCGCAGGGATTGGGTGGCTCGCGTTGGACCCGTCCGGGGTCGAGGCGATGTACGCCGGCCAGGTGGCGGGGAAGAACGCGCGCACGCAGCTCATGAAGTCGGCCGGGGTGCTCAACGACCAGATCAGCCAGGCCGCCGGTGTCGGACCGTACGCCGCGGCCCAGGCCGCGCCGGTCGACACCTACGCGGTCCAGACGGGGGAGGCCTGATGGTGAGCAGCGGAGCACACGCGAACGGGTACGGCGCCCACTCGAACGGGATGCCTGTGAAGCGGTTCGCGCCGGTCGACCAGGTGCTCGTCAAACGACTCCAGTCTCGTGTGGGTGCCCGGCGGTCGAAGGCGTTGGAGGAGTTCCGACGCAACGGACAGACGCCGCCCAAGGGCGAAGACGCCCGGCAGCACACCGAGGCCCTGCTGGCCACAGTGCTCAACCAGTACGAGTCCGAGCTCGTCGAGGACGGTGGCACTCCGCTGGAGGAAGAAGCACGGAACCGGCTGGAGGCGGCACTCAAGTCCCAGCTGTTCGGGGCCGGCAACCTCGACCAGCTGCTCGAGGACCCCGATGTCGAGGACATCACCATCAACGGGCACGAGAACGTGCTCGTCACCTACGCCAACGGCAGCAAGGCCCAGCTGGCGCCGATCGCCAACTCGGACAAGGAGTTGGAGGAGATCGTCAAGACCATCTCCACCTACGACGGGCTCTCCACGCGGGCCTTCGATGTCTTGAACTACAGCGTGACCCTTCGGTTGCCTGACGGGTCGCGTCTGCACGCGGTGCAGGGAGTCACGGACACCGGCTTGTCGATCTCGATCCGCAAGCACCGGTTCACCAAGGTGACCCTCCTGCCCGATCCCGGCCTGGCTGCACGGGAGGCTCACCTGCCGGAGCGGGAACGGACCCGTGACCTGCAGAGCCAGGGCACCGTGGACCCCGATTTGGCGGCGTTCATGTCGGCGCTGGTACGTGCCCGTAAGAACATCATGATCGCGGGTGCGGTGAGCGCGGGGAAGACCACGCTGCTGCGCGCGCTGGCGTCCGAGATCGACCCGAGCGAGCGGCTGATCACGGTGGAGCGGTCGATCGAGCTGGGCCTGCATAAGGACCCCGAGCGTCACCCGGACGTGGTGGCGATGGAGGAACGGCTGCCGAACGTCGACGGTGCCGGCGCGGTCAGCCTGGCCGACCTGGTCCGCGACTCGACGCGGATGAAGCCCGACCGGGTCATCGTCGGCGAGGTTCTCGGCGATGAGGTCATCACGATGCTCAACGCCATGATGCAGGGCAACGACGGAAGCCTCTCGACGATCCACGCGAACTCGTCGAAGGATGTCGTCTCCAAGATCCAGACGTACGCACTGCAGGCAGCCGAGCGGCTGCCGTTCGAGGCCACCAACGGACTGATCACAGGCGCGCTGGACTTCATCGTGTTCATGCGCCGCATCCGCACCGCGGACGGTGGCCAGCGCCGCATCATCGAGTCGATCCGCGAGGTCGTCGGCCGTGACGAGGACGGCGTGAAGACGACGGAACTGTGGAAGTTCAACAGGGCCACGGGCCGCACCGAGTTCACCCGGAAGGCGATCGCCTGCGAGGAGGACCTCCTCGAGGTCGGCTGGAACCCCGACGGCACGGCCGACCTGCGCAGGTTCACCGAACGAACCGGCAGCGACACCGATGAAGGGTCGTGGATCTGATGACCCTTTTCGTGGCGTGCGTGCTGGCGGCTTGCCTCGGCATCATCGGGATCATCCGCACGGCACGTGGGAAGAGCCTGCTTCCCGCCCGGGTGGCAGCGACCCGCCACACGATGGCTGATCGGGAAGGGACAGCCCGGCAGGTCACGATCGCGTTGATCGTCGGGGTCGTGGTCTGGGCGCTGACGCGGTGGCCGGTGGCCGGCGCGATGGCGGTCGCCGTCGTGCTCTTGTGGCCGAAGCTGGCGCGGTCGGGCGCGATCGAGAAGCGCAGCGTGGCCAAGATCGAGGCGATCGCGAACTGGACCGAGTCGCTGCGTGATGCAGCGGCGTCCGAGTCGGGGCTGGCGCAGGCGTTGCCCGCCACCATGGACGGGGCGCCCGCTCTGCTGCGCCGGCCGTTGCGGAACCTGATCGACGCCATTGACCTGCGTACGCCGCTGCCGATCGCGTTGGCCGACTTCGCCGACGAGGTCGACGACCGCGGCGCGGACAAGGTCGTGATCGCTCTCTCGCTGACCGCACAGCAGCAGTCCGGAAACCTCAAGCGGGTGCTGACCACGCTGGCAGCGAATACCCGCGCCGAGCTGGAGATGCGACGCAAGGTGCTGACCGAACGCAACGGCGTCCGGCGCCAGTCCAACCAGGTCGCCATCGGACTGCTGGCGTTGGCCGGTCTGCAGGCTGTGTTCTTGCGGGGCTGGGTGGAGCCGTACAGCTCGGTGTACGGGCAGATGGTGCTCGCCGCGCTCGCCGCGGTCTACGTGGCCCTGCTGGTCCGGCTCCAGCGTCTGGCCGCCCCAGAACCGCACCCCAGGTTCCTATCGGGGGCGGCCGCCCTCACGCAGGCCGCCGGCCGGGAGGTGGCGCAGTGATCCCGATGCTGATCGTCTCCGCCATCGCGGGACTGGGGCTGGTGCGGCTTCACCGACTGGCCTTCCCCGCGGCGCCGCCCCTGGTCGACCAGGCGGCCCGGTGGGAACGGGCACGCGCCCGCGCCGGCCGTCGCGCCCTGAGGGATGTCGCGCCCGAGGACCAGACCTGGTCGCAGAGGGCCGCGGAGTGGTTCGCCGAGCACCTGCGCACCCGCCGGCCCGACGACATGCAGACCTACGAGCGCGACCTCGCGATCACCGGCCAGCCGATGGAGGAGTGGCTGGCCAAGCTGCTCGTGTGGTTCCTCGTCGGCCTCCTCGGCCCGGTCGCCCTGGTGCTGATCGCCAACGCGGGTGGCCTGGGTGTCCCGATGCTCGTTGCCCCCGCGTTGGGTCTCCTCGCCGCGATCGTCGCAGTCATCGGCGAGGTCAAGGACCTGCGCGAGAAGGCCGCCAAGCGCCGCGAGGAGCTGTGCGACGCGTTGTCGGACTTCCTCGACCTCGTGGTGATGGCGATGGAAGGTGGCCGCAGCCACGCCGACGCGCTCCCCGACATCGCAGAAATCGGCAACGGGTGGGCCTTCCACACCCTCCACGACGCGATCGACAACGCCCGACCCAACGGCATGACGCCGTGGCAGGCACTCGGTGAGGTCGGTGAACGGTTCGGCGTCGTGGAGCTGCTCGACCTGCGGGCAGCACTCAACCTGGCGCAGGACGAGGGCACCAGCATCCGCAACACCCTCATCGCCCGAGCCCAGTCGATGCGCGAGGCCCGACTCCACGAGGCCGAGGGCCGGGCCAACAAGTCAACCGACGCTATGCGCAACAACCTGATGGTGATGGCACTGGTCGCGGCAGCGTACGTGATCCTCGCCCGCGTGCTGTTCCTGTTCACCGCCTAACCCGAAGCAACCAGACCTTTGAAGAGAGGAAACAACCTGATGAACGAGTTCACGCACCTGAAGATGGCGTACGACTACTGGCGCTCCCGCTGGGAAGTCGCCCGCCGCGACGAGCGCGGCGCCTCGGCGCCGGAGTACCTGGTGATGCTGCTTGGCATCCTGGCGATCGCGGCACTCGCGATCGTGGCGGTGCGCACCTTCGTCACCAACAAGGGCAACGAGCTCAACGGCAAGTAAGCCCCGACCCAGACGCCACGAGCATCAGCGAGAAGGACTAACGACGATGACCCCGGACCGCCCACGGGCGTCGCGCCGCCGCCGGCCTCGCCGGCGCCGCGACGAACGCGGCATGGGCGCACCCGAGTTCATCATCGTCATGCCGGTCGTGATGCTGATCTTCCTGATGCTGGTGCAGTGGTCGGTCCAGCTGTACAACGACCGGATCGTGCACGCCGCCGCCCGTGAGGCAGCCGTCGACGCAGCCTCATGGGACGGCACCGAGGCCGCAGGACAGCAGACCGCCAAGGAGTACCTCGCCGACACCGGCAGCGACCTGTCCAACACCAGCGTCCGGATCAGCATGGGCGCAACCGAGGTCACCGTCACCGTCTCCGGGGACGTGATGACCCTCTTGCCCGGCATGACCAAACGGGTCTCGGCCACCGCGACGGTTCCACGGGAGAGGTTCGCGGAATGACACACCCGACCACCACTGACTGGCGCGACGCCATCGACACCTTCTACCACCGCGGCCCCGGCGGCGACGCCGCACTGGCGGCCGCCCACCCCGACCTCGTGCAGGCTCTCCACGACCTCGCGCCCGGCCAGACGCTCATGGTTGCCGGGGTGCCGGTCACCCGGCAGGAGCCCAGTCAGGACGACCGCTGGCCGGACAGGGACCGATGGGACGTCGACGGCTTCGCGAACAACGCTTCGCCGTGGGTCGTGGTGCAGTCGATCCAGTCCATGCGCCGCCACTCCAACTCACGCGGCCGCCGCTGGCTGACGCGTCTGCGCGGACCCCGTGACGAGCACGGCTACACCGCGGTCGAGCTGCTTGCGATGACCACTGTGCTGGTCGGCATGATCACCGTCGTCGTCGGCGGCGGCAGGATCGTCGACTCCAATAGCCAGGTCGACGACGCGGCGTACGCCGCCGCGCGAGCAGCATCCCTGGAAACGAGCTTCGAGGCCGCACAGATCGCCGGCCGCGACGCGGCCAAGGACTCGCTCGCGGACCGGGGGAAGGCCTGCACCCAACTCACCGTGTCATTCGCGGGCACCGACTTCCGCACCTCTGGACAGGTCACCGCACGAGTCACCTGTCACGCGAACCTGAGCGACGTGGTCGGATTCGGCCTTCCAGGCGCAAAGAGCTTCACGGCCACGGCGGTGGTGCCCATCGAGCAGTACAGGAGGCTGCCGTGAGGCCGCTGATGCGACGCCTGCGGTCCCGCCGTGACGAGCGAGGCGTGATCTCCACATGGACGATCCTCACGGCCTCCGGGGTGTTCCTGGTGCTGCTCGGCCTGGTCTATGACGGCGGCAACGCCATGAACGAGCGCATCGAGGCCCACCGGGCCGCTGAGCAGGCTGCCCGTGCGGCCGCCGACGAGATGCGCGGTGTCCGCGATGGCAATGAGGGGATCAACGAGTCGACCGCCCGAGCCCGCGCCAACCAGGTCCTGCGGCAGGCAGGATGGCACGGAACGGTAAGCATCAACGGCCTCGACGTCACCGTGCGGGTCACCGGAAAGTCCGACAACGCGTTCCTTGGCGCTATCGGCTTCCCAAGCTTCCCGGTCGACGAGACCGGCACGGCCACCTCGATCACTGGCCCGGATTGAGCCGCGTCATGAGGTTCCCCGGCACGCAGCTCGCACACGCGGCGGCGAAATCGTGGAAAAGTTCTGCCGGAGCGGACCCGGGTGTCCGATCCACCCGCTGGCCCGTTGCCTTTCTGGACATGACCACAACCCCGTGCCTGGACATCCGATGCGGAACTTGACGACAAAGTGCGCACTACTGAGCACTTCCCGAGGGACGTCCCCTGCATCGGGAACTGCCAGCGCGACACCATCAAGCACGTCCTGCCGGATCACAACTAGGTCCCTCCGGGAGAAGAAGGAAGCACTATGTTGCGGTTTCTGACGCGACTCGGAGCCCTCGCTCTGCTGCTGGGCATCCTCGTCGGGTTCCCCGTCCTGCTGATCTCGGCCGTGGGCAACCCGTGGCCCGATGGTGGCCTGAACGAGTTGTCGCTGATGAGCAACTCGGCCGTGATGGGCATCATCGCGCTGCTGGGCTGGTTTGTGTGGGCGCAGCTGCTGCTGTGCACGCTGTGGGAGATCCCCCCGGCGCTACGTCGCGAGCCCGAGGGTGCCTCGAGGCTGCCGATCGCCATCGGTGGTCAGCAGAGGTTCATCAGGTACCTCGTGCACACCGTGCTCGCGGTCGGCGTGACCTCGACGACGCTGATGGGTTCGCATGCAGCCACCGCGCAGGCTGCACCGGCAGCGCCTCTGCAGCCGATCGCACACGTGGCACACGAGGCTCCGGCCGAGGCCCCGCAGGCACCGGCGTCCGCCGCACCGGTCAAGGCCGAACCGAGCACTGACCAGAGCCAGGCCGATCTGCCGCGGATCGTGACCGACAAGTTCGACACGCTCTGGGGTCTGGCTGAGACACACCTGAATGACGGGTTCCGCTGGCAGGAGATCGCGGACCTGAACAAGGGGCGGGTCATGGCCGATGGCCGCGTGTTCAGCAACCCGCGCAGCATCGAGCCAGGCTGGGAGCTCCTGCTGCCCGCGGATGCGACGAACCTGCCCGGTGAGAAGACCCCTCAGACCGAGCACACCGTGGCCCCCACCGAGACGCTGAGCGAAATCGCATTGGAGACCACCGGCGACGCCGACAACTGGCCGGCGTTGTACGAGGCCAACGAGGACGTGATCGGTAGCGACCCGAATCTGATCCATCCCGGCCAGGTGATCGTCCTGCCGGGCACCGGCGGCGCAGCCGACCCCGAGACCGAAGCGGGTTCGCGGGAGCGCCCCGCGCAGGGTGACCACTCGACCGGCAGGCCCACCGATGGGGAGCGAGGCGGTCATGACGGTGCGGCTGGTCAGGACCAGTCGCAGACTCCTGCGGCACCGGCCGCCCCGACCGCGCCGGAACAGGAGGCGCCCGTCGAGGAGCCACGGACTTCCACGCAGCCCTCCGAGTCCCCGAGCGCCGACGTGGCGGAGGCCGACGAGGACAACGGGATCAGCGCCCTGGACGCGCTGCTGGCCAGCGCACTGTGCCTGTCGGCCGGTGCGCTGGGGCTGCTGCTGCACAACCGTCGTCGCCAGTGGCGGGAGCGGCCGGTCGGTCGGATGATCGCGTCCACTCCCGACGAGCTGGTCGAGGTGGAGCAGTCGATCATCGAGCACGGCACTGCGGCACAGAAGGACGCGGAGTTCCTCGACCGTGCACTGCGGTACGTCGCGGCATCGTGCAAGGTGGCCGACGCCCCGCTGCCTCCGTTGGGTGCTGCAGTGCTTGGCGATGAGGACCTGACGGTGCTGTTCACCCAGCCCGCTGAGACGGACGTGCCGGAAGGGTGGACGGCGACCGATGACGCCCGCGCATGGATGCTGCCTCGATGGACGATCCTCGAGGAAGAGCTGGAGAGCCAGCCGCCGCCGTACCCGGCGCTGGTCAGCGTCGGTCTGGATGAGGGTGGCCACACCTGGTACCTGGACCTGGAGACGCTGGGCATGTGCGGGATCGGGGGCGAGCCGCAGCAGGTGGCCGACCTTGCCCGGTTCATGGTCGCCGAGCTCGCGGTCAACGACTGGGCCGAGGGATGCGAGGTCCTGCTGGCCGACGAGTTCGCGGCCGAGACCGTTCGCCTCAACCCGGCCAGGCTCCGGCAGGTCCGCCGCAGCGCTGCCCTGGCCCGGGCAGCCGTGCTGACCGGTGAGATGGCCGAGGGCGAGCAGAACCTGGACACCGACGTACTGACCCGACGCCGCGATGGGCTGCTGCTGGACACCACCAACCCGGTGGTGGTCGTGGTGTCCTCCCGCCCCGACGAAGAGTTCGTCACCGACATCGAGAGCCGGGACCGCTCCCGGGTCGTGGTGCTGCACGGCGACGAGGAGTCCCCGGCGGTCGAGCTGGCCGGCGACGGGATGGCCTTCCTGCCCATGTGGGGGATCAGCGTCAAAGCGTTCACCCTGGCCGCCGAGGACGCCGGGCCGATGGCTGACCTGATCAAGTCGACGCGCAACCTGAACGACGAGCCGATCCCGGCCATGACCTCTGACGAGGGGCCGCTGGGCAAGTACGCCCGAGCGGACGGCTCGCTGCGTGAGGAGTACACCGCTCCTCGCCGTACCGAGGGCAACGACCCGTCCTCGATGCTGCCCGAGGCCGACGACGTCTATCTGGCCACCGCGGCAACCACACCGGAGGACCTCGCGGCGGCCGCCCCGAGCGTCCCGGCCGAGGTCCGCGCCGAGATCGAGGCCCTGGACCCGGCGCTGGACCAGGACGTCGCGGACTGGTTTGACCCGTCTTCGCCGCGGCCCAAGATTCACCTGCTGGGGCCGGTTGAGGTGTCCGCGCTCAACGGCGGCGACCCATCTGCGATCGACAACCTCGGCGGCACCATCGCCTTCATCGCCTACCTGGCCGTTCAGGATCACGGGGTGACCGGTGAGCGGGCTGCCGCCGCTTGCGGATGGAAGACACAGAAGACGGTTCAGAACCGCGCGACCAACGCCCGCTTCCTGCTCGGCACCCGACCCGACGGCAGCGACTGGCTGCCGGACGCGAGCTTGAGCGCGGGCGCGATGCGGGGCACCAGCCCGACCTATGAGCTCGTCCGCGACCCCGGCGGGGTGCTCATCAGCGGCGACCTGTTCATCCGGCTGAAGAACCGCGCCGCGCGCCGCGGCGACAACGGCTGCGAGGAGGACCTGGTGAAAGCGCTGTCGCTGGTCACGGGCGCTCCCTTCGAGGCCGCCACCGAGCACCGGTTCAAGTGGCTGTTCAAAGCCGGGCAGCAGCGCCACGACGAGATCCTGGTCGCCGCCATCCACGACGCCGCCCACATCTTGGCGACGCGGGCGGTCGCCGACGGTCGCACCGACCTGGTCCGGCTTGCCTGTGACGCGGCTCGGAAGGCCAGCCCGCACAGCGACATCGCGTGGCTGGATCAGGCCGCGGCAGCCGAGGCCGAGTCGGGCCGGACCGCGGCCGGCGAGCTGGTGCGGGAGCAGGTCCTCGACCGGTTCGACGAGGACCTGCCGGCACGCTCGGAGACGATCGTGGAGCAGCGCGAGTGGGGTGCCACCGGGTAACCCGCAGCCTCCATGGACACCGGGTTCGGCCCCGTCTCACCACCGTGGTGAGACGGGGCCGAGCCCGCTTTTCGGGGTGCATGCAAGCAGCTGGGCGAACTTTTCTCAGGAATTTTCCCCGACAGGTGGTGAGCGCCGAAACGGCCTCTGACCTGCGGTTTCGTGCTTGGTGAGCGGGTTTGGTGAGCGGTCACCACGGGGGTGGTGGGCGGTGGTGAGCGGCTTGGTGAGCGAGGTGGTGAGGGGTCGGCTCTGCAGTAGGCGCGTCCTGATCGCCTCTCTCGGAGGACCGCCATGTCGGCCAACACCCTCACCCCGTACTTCGACGACGACAACCACGTCCCCGCCATCACCTGGGCGGACGGCCAGCACAAACGACGCAAGGCCCAGAGCGCCTTGGCGACCTCGGTCATCGCCAGCCTGGAGCGCTCCGGGAAGTGGGCGCAGTGGCAGGAGGTCGAGCCGCGGCTGGCCGGGTTCGCCAGCCTCGAGGAGGTTCGCGAGGCGTGGCGTCGCCGGGACGAGCGCTGCTACCAAGTCGTGGCCGGGCTGACCGCGCTCGGGTCGCGGCGCGGCGCGGACGACGACGACGCCGCGCTCGCGGTGGCGGTGCTGCTCGAGGACGGGGTGAACCGGGTGACGATGACCTTGACGGACGTGTGGGAGCTCGACGACGTCAACGCCGCCGTCTGGGAGGAGGTCAAGGGCGCGGAGCCTCAGCTGGGCTCCCACGCGGCGCGCTACCTGCTGCAGCGGGCTCGGCAGCGGCTGAGCCGTCCGGCGGCCGGGATGGTCTCCCGGATCGACACCACATCACTGGAGGCGCGGATTCAGACGAACAACGCGCTGTCCCTGGGACTGCACAGCGACGGTGTCGGTCGAGAAGATCGCGACCGTGACCTGCTCATCGCGGTTCCCGACGTCGAGGACCCGGTCGAGGACCTGGCCGACCTGCTCACCTGGGCCACCGGGGTCGGCGTGATCGGTACCGAGGACGTCGACCTGCTCGTCGAGCTGATCGCCGCCGAGAACGACGGCCTGGGCCGTGAGGAGGCGCAGCGGGTCGTCGGCGAGCGGCACGGTGTGACCATGCGGACGATCCGTCGTCGCACTACCCGCGCCGCGGAGCGGCTACAGGAGGCTGCCGCGAAGTACCTGGCTGCCATCGCCTGACAATCCTCTCGGCGCCGGCCCGCTGAAACTTTCTTGCCGCTCCCTGTCCGATCCGGGCGGGGAGCGGTTGCTGTTCTAAACATGAGCCGCGAAACGCAGACCGCAGTCCCTGTCTCCGAGCCGACCCCTGAGGTCGTCGCGCAGCTGTTGGACGTGATGGCCGACCACAGCGTGGAGGTCGCCCTGTCCGACATGGAGCAGATGATTGCGCGGCTGCGTGCCGATGCCGCAGAGGCCGCGGAGGCACGTGAGGTGCTCCGCAACACGCCCGCCCAGGTTCTGCGCGAGGCGCTGCGTCTGCGGGCCGCCCGGGTCGAGGTGGTCCGATGAGCACCCGCACCGCTCCGCGGTACTCCACCCGCGAGCTCCAGGCCGCCGCCCAGGCACTGGCGGCCGGACAGTTCGCCACCGGCTCGCTGACCACACCGGAGACCAACCGGACCGTGGTGCTCGACGAGTCCTCGGTCCTGACCGCCGAGCGTGGCGCGACGGCGACCGAGCCTGCCGCGGCGCCGCGGGTCGACGTGACGGCTGCCTGCGGGTTGGCGCCGCTGGTGCGGGTGCGGGCGGCGAACGCCGGCGCGGGTGCCTCGACGATCGCCCTCGCCCTCGCGGAGGCCGCCGACGTCGCAGGTGTCCGGACGCGGGTGCTCGATGCGGCCGCGCCGGCGTGGTCCGGGCTGCTCGGGGCCACGGTCACCGAGCTGGGTGCCGCCGAGGGCTGGCGCCGCGGCCGCCGCGGTGACGGGGTGCTGATCGACCGCGTCGAGGACGCGGTCCGGGTTCCGTCGGCGGTGCCGAGCCCTCGCTCGGCCGATGGGGTGGACCTGACGGTGCTGGACGCGGGCTGGTCGATGCGGGAGCTCGTCGCCGCCGAGGACACAGCCTGGGTCGCGGCCGCTCCAGCGCACGCCGAGGTTCTGGTGACCCGGCCGAACGCGCTGGCGCTGAGCCAGACCGAAGCGGCAATGACACACCTCGAGGACCAGCTGGCGGCCGACCAGGTCGTGGTTGTCGTCGTGGGCGCCGGCCGCTGGAGTGACCGCGAGTTCGCGAGCGCCGGACGACTGCTCCGCCGAGCGCACGAGCAGGAGGCCGTGCTGTTCGCGCCGCTCCTTCCAGGCAAGACCCTGCCGGGTCTGGGCCCCGACCCTTTGCCCAAGCAGCTCACAAGCCCCTCCCAGCGCCTGCTGGAGCGGATCACCACCATCACCGGGCCGCTGTCGGCGAACCGGGCCTAGAAGGAAGAGGAGATTCACAAATGATGATCGAAACCATCTCCGAGGTCGCCACCCAGATGGTGGCGCTCACCGGAGACATCCAAGCCAAGGGCGTCAACGACGTGTGCGCGAAGGCACCGACCGGCGTCGAGAGCTATGTCAACGACATTCTCGGCTGGGTCAAGTACGGCGTCATCGCCATCATCATCGGCGCCGGGTTCGCCTCGTCTGGTGCCCTGATCGTGGGCAAGTTCGGCCAGATGGGCCGTGCCGCACAGATCGGAGCGTCGGGGCTGTTCTGGACCGTGCTCGGCGCGATCGCGTTCGTCACGATCTACGCCATCCTCAACGGGATCGTCGGGAACGGCTGCTGACATGTTCGACCGGACCCGTCACGTCTACCAGTCACGGCTGGTTGACCCGGACACTGAGTGGACCCGGCTGCGGCTGCAGATCCTGCTGGGGGTCGCGGTGGTCGTCGTCCTCGCCTTGGTGGTGGGCGGCGCCTGGTCGGTGGTCAACATGCTCACCGGCTCCTCGGCGTCCGATGCTGCCGGGTCCGAATCGGCGCAGTCGGCCCAAGACGAGCTCGCTGACAAGGAGCTGCCCGAGGCGCCGGTGGAGGCCGCCCAGCCGGGCAGCCTGTCGTCGGGCGAGACGGGCACGATCGAGATTCCGCCACCGACGGAGGTGGGGGAGGTCGGGGTTGCGACCGGCTACCCGCACACCCCGGAGGGTGCGCTGGCGCAGCTGGCCGCGATCGACACGACCGCGCTGACCTCGGCATCGGTCCGGGTGGCCCAAGACGTCATCAAGGAGTGGGCCGCCCCCGGTGGCCCGACCGCCGAGAGCTGGTCGGGCGTGCAGGCGGTAGCCGCGTTGCTGGAGTCGGCGGGCATGTCCTCGGAGGCGAGTAGCTCGCTCACGATCGCCGTCGAAGCGAAGATGGGGTTCATCAAGGGCACGGTCGGTGACGACTTCGTCATTCCGTGTATCGACTTCATCGTCACCGCCACGACCACCTCGGGGCAGCCGCAGCAGGTCGCGGCCGCCGACTGCCAGCGCATGGTGTGGCAAGAGGACCGGTGGGTGATCGGCGAGGGCGAGGAGCCGGCACCGGCCCCGTCGCTATGGCCCGGCTCGCAGGCCTCCTTCGATGCCGGCTATCAGTGGCTGGAGGTGGCGCAGCCATGAGGGACACGCTCATCGTGAACATCGTCCCGATGTTCACCCTCAACCCGCTCAAGTGGCTCGGCGGCAAGGCCAAGGAGACTCTGGCTGACGGTTTCACCTCGATGATGATGGCGATCTGGTCGGGCGCCATGTGGCTGCTCAAGACCGCCTTCGACCTCATCGACAACTTCACCCCCAACGTCGCCGACCCCGACCTGAACAAGCTGTACTCGGTCACCTTGTGGATCGCACTCGTGATCGCCCTGATCGTGGGGTTCGGCCAGATCGGGCTCGCGGTTCTTCGGCAGGACGGGCGCGGATTCGGCACCCTGGCGGCAGGGGTCATCCAGTACGGCGCTGTCCTCGCGTGCTGGATCGGAGTGTGCGCCGGGCTGATCGCCGCCGCCTCGGGGCTGACCAAGGGCATCTTGGACACCCTGCTCGGCGTCGATAGCTTCTCCGGCTACGCGGCCGGCGACGGGTTCGTCGACACCGTCTCGGGCACGACGCAGGCAACCGTGCTGGGGATCTGCGGACTGTTCATCCTGATCCCGGCCGCGTTCGGACACATGATCATCATGATGGTCCGCTCGGCCGCGCTGCTGATCCTGGTTGCCACCATGCCCCTGGCCGCGGCTGGTGCGCTGTCGGAGGGCACGAAGTCGTGGATGTGGAAGTCGATTCGCTGGTTCCTGGCGTGTGTGCTGATGGAACCGCTGCTGGCTCTGGTGCTGGGGATGGGAACCCAGTTCGCCTGGGCCGGTATGCCCGATGGTGAGAAGACCACCGCAGAGAAGGCCGCGGAGCTGGTGACCGGCTCCACCTCGGAGAACATCGGCATGTCGGTGGTCGGGGCGATCATCATGTTGGTCGCCTGCTTCATGCCGATGGTGCTGTTCCGCCTGCTCGCCTTCGTCGACCCGGGCACGGCCTCGGGTGCTTCGTTCCGGTCCACGATGGACGCCAACGGCGGTATCTCGGGTCTGATGCGAGGCAAGCGCGCGGGTGGGGGAGAGGCCGCCGGGTCCGGTGCTGCCGCACAGACCGCGGCGGACGGACGAAGCTCCTCCGAAAGCGGTGCTGAGGCCGAGCACGGGCATCGCTGGAGCGCGGGTTCGCTCGCGAAGAGCGCCGGCAAGGGCCTCTCCTACCCGGTGCGGCACCCCGCGAAGACCTTCGGCAACGGCATGCATGCGGCCGGGAAGGTCGCCCAGGCCGGCGCCGCGATGAGCGTCGACGTGCTCGGACAGGGCGGCATCGGCAACCAGGGCTACTACCCGACCGAGCACGACCCCAAGAAGAACAAGCGGGCACACCAGATGAAGCCGTTCAACGACACCAACGGCGACGGCGTCGCCAACGACATCCCGCCGCAGGCCCAGCAGGCGGTGGACGTGGCCGAGAAGGACCCCGAGGTCTTCCTCGCCTAGCGGCGACCACACAGCCACGCGAGCCCCAACTTTCGAGACACCAGAGCGGAGCTAGACATGAGCGTTTACGGAGCATCGGCCACCAGAGACCGGCAGGCGTGGCTGTTCGGGCTCACCGGGCCACAGTTCTTCCTGGTCCTTGCCGCCGGGTTCCCGACCTGGATGGCGATCGCCATGCAGCAATGGCTGGCGCTACTCGTCCTGCTGCCGCTGTGGGTCGTGGTGGGACTGCTGGTCTGCCTCCCGATCCGCGGCCACTCGGCGATCCAGTGGATCGGTGTCGTGTTCCGGCACATGTCCGGCCTCGCGTTCGGCTGGTCGCGGTTCCAGTCCAAGGCCGCCGCTGGCGACCTGGACCTCGGCAACGGTGACGACGACGAGGGTGAGGCCGGGGAGGCGGACCTGCCGGGCATCTTGGCGGGCATCCAGATCCACGACGGGCCGCCGATGAGTGGGCAGACAGCGCGGCCGGCGATCATCCAGAACCACGCGACCCGCACCTGGGCGGCCACCGCCCGCATCGTCCATCCCGGGATCGGGATGAGCGATGAGGCTGACCGGTTCCGCATGGGCGCCGGGCTGACCGAGATGATGGAAGCTGCGACGGCCGGCAACCAGATCGACCTGGTCGTGGTGCAGGTCCGCACGATCCCGGACGACGGCACCGAGCGCGCGGAGTGGGTGCGACACAACGCGCGTCCAGACGAGCCCGAGGTGTCGGCGCGGGTCAACGCACAACTGGAGGCCATGACCGCCGGCGCGGCGGTGCGTCACGAGGCGTTCGTGACCGTGGTGGTCCGCGAGGACGTCATCAACAAGGACGCCAAGCGTGCCGGCCGGGGCGTGATCGGACGCGCGCGGATCCTGTACTCGGTCCTCGCCGAGGTCGAGGCCCGGCTCACCGGGTCGATCGGCTGCACGCGGGTCAACTGGCTCGACACCTCCGAGCTCGCGGTCGCGATCCGCACGGGGTTCGAGCCCGGCGACTTGCCTGCTCTCGCCGACGCGGACATCCACCACCGAGAAGACCCCTCGATCGCAGCGGGTGGCCCGGTCGCGGCCGCCGGTCCGACCAATGCCTCGACCGCGATGCGTTCCTATCGGCACGGCGAGTGGGAGTCGGTGTCCTCGACGATCCTGCTGCCCCGCAAGGGCGCACGCATGGGTGCGCTGGCCCGCGTCCTGGTGCCCTCCCAGCCGGGTGAGCGCCGCGCACTGACGGTGTTCTACCGGCCGGTCTCTCAGCAGGCCGCCGACCGGTCCACCGGACGGGCACAGATGTCTGCGGTGATGGCGGGGACGCTGCGGGAGAAGGCGGGCAAGGTCGAGCGGGCCAAGGACCGCTCCTCGGTTGGCAAGCTGGCCGATCGTGACGAGAAGCTCGAGCGGGGCCGGTCGCTGGTCAAGGTGGCCTCCGCGGTCTCGATCACGGTTCCGGCCGGTTGGAACGTGCAGGACTTCGGGCGACGTCTGGACGCCTCGATCCGCATCAGTGGCTTCACTCCGCTCCCGCTGGACGGCGCCCACGACGCGGCCTTCGCCGTGTCCGCGATCCCCTTGGGGGCAGGCCTGCCGAAGAAGCGACGTTAACCCGAGAAGCGCCGCGACCGGCACGGCCTGAAAACAGCCGGCCCTCTGGCTATGAAGGTCTCCACCGGCACCGCTTGTAGGTCAGTGCTGACATCACCCGGACCTGGAGGGCACCCCAGTGTTGGTGGGAGTTGACACCACCCTGGCGGGCGCTCAGAGCGGCCCCGCGTCTCGGTCTGGCTGGGGTCGGGGTGACTTGCCGAGGGTGAGTCTCGGTTCCAGCTATCCGAGCGCGAGTTCTGTGTCCGCCGTGGAGGTGAGGGTGTCCCACGCGGCCATGGCGCAGGTGATGATCGCTTCGAGGTCGTCGCGGGTGGCCCCGTCGCGGGCTTGGACGGACAGTCCTTGCACCACCGTGGCGTAGTAGCGAGCGATGGCGGCGACGGCATCGTCTGGCACTGTGAGGTCGCCGTCGGCGATGCCTTGTTCGAGGCGCTCCTTGATGGAAGTGAACTGCGAGCGTCGGATATCGGCGAGGAACTCTCTGACTTCGTGGTTCTCGACCGCGCCGGTGGGCGCGGCGAGGATCAGCATGCAGTAGTGGGGCGCATCGGAGCGGGTGATCTGATCGGCGGTGGCGTTCAGCATGGCGTGGACTGCGGCGCGGGCCGTTGGGTGTTCGGTCAGGGCGCACTTGGGTGGCCCGCCGTAGGTCGTGCCGTAGCGCCCCATGACCTGGCGGAAGAGGTCGGCCTTGCTGCCGAAGCAGGCATAGATGCTGGCTGAGGCGATCCCCATCGCTTCGGCCAGGTCGCTGAGTGTGGTGCCTTCGTAGCCCCGTTCCCAGAACAGGTTTGTTGCTTGCTCCAGGGCGATGTCCGGGTCGAAGGTGCGCGGTCGGCCGCGAGTAGCCATCGGGTGCGCCTCCTGCTTCTGGCCGAATTGTTTGTCGTTCGATCAAGTTTACGTTGACCCGACGCATCCTGTCGTGCCAAGGTTTGTTTGTCGATCCCTAAACAAACCGAATGGATGGTCATGAGCACTCCCGCCACGATGCGCGCCCTGCAGCAGACGTCACTGAACGGGCCGCTGGATCTTCGCCTGGTCAACGACGCACCGGTGCCGAACCCGGGTCAGGGCGAGGTCCTGATCCGGGTCACCGCTGCAGGTGTCAACTACCTCGACGTCCTCCAGTCTCGTGGCCTGTCGGCCGGTGGCCCGCAGCCGCCCTACGTGGCAGGCATCGAAGGGGTCGGCGAGGTCGTCGCCGTCGGCGAAGGAGTATCTGGCGTGGAGCCCGGCGCTCACGTCATCGGGGCTGGCATCGCCGGCGGTGCGTTCGCTGAGTACATGGTGCTGCCCGCGATGGGCGCGGTTCCGGTGCCGGAAGGGTGGACCGACGAACAGGCACTGGGCATGGTCGTGTCCTGGCCCACCGCGTTGGCGGCGCTCAAGCCACTCGGCCAGGTCGAGGCGGGCCAGACCGTGCTGATCCACGCCGCGGCCGGTGGCACCGGCCAGGCCGCGGTGAAGATCGCCAAGCATTACGGCGCGACCGTGATCGCCGCAGCAGCGGCCGACAAGCACGAGGCCGTGCGATCGCTCGGAGCCGACCATGTCATCGACTCCCGTGAGGGTGACATCGCAGCCGAAGTCCGGGACCTGACCGACGGAGCGGGCGTCGACCTCGTCTTGGAATCTGTGGGTGGCAGCACCCTTGAGGCCAGCCTCGCGGCAGCCAAGCGAGTGACCGGCCGCGTGGTGGTCTACGGGCTTGCCGGCGGGGAGGCGACGATCAACAACTGGGACCTGGTCTACAAGCACCAGGTCCACGTCATCGGCCTCAACATTGGGATTCTGATCCAGTCCGCGCCCCAGATCTTCGGCGAGATCATGGGCGAGATGTTCGGACTCATCGCGGCCGGAGTGCTCGGCACCAGCCAGCCCACCGTCTACGGGTTGACCGACGGGCCGAAGGCGCTCGCCGAACTCGAGGCGCGAGCCACCATCGGCAAGTTCGCGCTGACGCCCTGACCCCAGGGTCGCGGGTCGAGCTGTATGCGGCGATTCGGCGCGACGCCCGCGCGGGG